>JBAVKY010000121.1:0-3012 GCA_049688555.1 Propionicimonas sp. | reverse complement strand
AGTGGGCTGGGGCGGGTGACCGTCCGCTTCGAAACGGCATCGACCCCGGCCGGACCGGTGCGCACGTTCCTCGTGGATGACCCTGAACTCCACCCCGCCCCCGCTCCTGACCAGGGCCAGTAGCGCCAAAGGATCGGCCAACCTCACCACGAACGGGAGGCAAACAGACCCAGCCCGAGTTCCTCCGCCAGCATCGCCATGGCCCGCACCCCGCGGACGGAGTTGCCGGCAGAGTCAAGGCGTGGCGAGAAGCTCCCCAGTCCGCCCTTGCCTGGAGAAACCGTGACGATGCCTCCGCCGATGCCCGACTTGCCTGGCAGGCCGACATCGTAGAGCCAGTCCCCGGACTGCTCATACAAGCCGGCCGTGGCCATCACCGCAAGGACGTGGTGGCACAGTCGCTGCGGCACCACCCGGACGCCTGTCAGCGGGTTCACGCCGCCGTCAGCGAGCGTGGCACCCATCACCGCCAGGTCGTGGGCGCTGACAAGCAGCGAACTCTGGCGCGTGTACAAGTCGAGGGCGTCCTCGGGATCGCCCGCCAGGGCGCCCTGTCGATGCAGGGCGACGGTGATCTCCCGGTTGCGGACGTTCGTCGCGGCCACGTCGAGGTACAGCGCCTCGTCGAGCTCGAGCCGACGCCCCGCGAACAGCGACAGCCCTCGCTGCAAGTGCTCCCATTGAGCTTCCACGGTGTCGCCCGGCAGCCGGCTGCAGGTGGCGATCGCGCCCGCGTTCACCATCGGGTTGGTGCGTCCGCCAGGGGCGGCGAGTACTGGTTCCAAGGCGTTGAAGGTGGATCCGGTCGCGTTCACCCCCAGCTCGTCTCGGGCCCGGTCCGGTCCCAACTCGGCGCAGACCAGGGCGAAGGTGAACGGTTTGGCCACACTCATCATGGCGAACCCGACGTGGGCGTCCCCGGAATCGTGCACCTGCCCGTCCGTGCCCACCACGGCCAGCCCGAACTTGTCCGGGTCCGCGGCGGCGAGCGACGCATAGACCTTCGTGACCTCGCCGCAGTCGAGGGGCGCCACGGCGGAGTGGGTCGCCGCGAGAATCCGCTGCACGTCGGCGGGTGGGGCCAGCCGACCGGTGGAGATGAAGGAATCCGATGGCGTCACGCGCGAGAGGCTACCCGTTCGCAGAAGTCTCGGCCGAGTATGATGCAACGTCGGACCGGACACGGTGGTTTTGGCAATTCATCAAGGAGTTACTCAAATGCCGGACTTGCTCTCTCGACTTGCAGCATTACCGCGCAAGATTCGAGTCGGAGTCATCGGGATCGGAAATATCGGCAGGGGGATCGTGTACCAGGTCGACGCGACGCCCGGGATGGAATGCGTTGCCGTCGCGGACATCAGGCCGGATCGAGCCGCAACCTGGGCTGCTCGCCTGGGACTCAACTATCAGGTGGTCGATACCTCGGCGGAACTGCAGGACACGCTCCGCCGGGGCGTCCTGGCTGTTTGTGCGGATGGGCTGCTGATAGCCGGCTGCGAAGAAATCGACGTGCTGGTGGACGCCTCATCCAGTATCGGCGGTGGCGCGCGGTTCGCCCTGGCGGCCATCGCCGCCCACAAGCACGTGGTGATGATGAACTCGGAGTCCGACCTCATCTTCGGGCCTTACCTGCTGCAGCAGGCCAAGGAATCGGGCGTGGTCTATACCAGTGCGGACGGCGATCAGCACACCGTCCTGAAACGCCTGATGAACGACACCGAACTGTGGGGCTTCAAGACCGTGCTGGCAGGCAACATGAAGGGTTTCCAGGATCGATACGCCGACCCAACGAAGATCATTCCTGAGGCCGCCAAGCGCTTCATGGATGCCAGAATGTGCGCCTCCTACACGGACGGTACGAAGCTCGGCGTCGAGATGGCCCTGACCGCCAACGCCATCGGCGGCAAAGTGATCACCCCGGGCATGCGGGGACCGCGGATGAAGGATGTCTACGGCGTCTTTGAGCATTTTGATTTTGAAAAGGTATGGGACGGCGACATCCCCCTGGTGGATTACGTGCTGGGGGCGCAACCCTCGGGCGGGGTGTTCGTGGTGGGCTTCAATGACCATCCGCACCAGGTCGAGACGCTCAGCTGGTACCCCTGCTATCTGGGCCCGGGTCCTTTCTATGTGTTCCATCGTCCTTACCACCTGGGGCATATTGAATCGGTCGCCTCCATCGCCGAGGCCTACCTCGATGGCTGGGCTGTGCTGCAGCCAACTCATGGCTTCAGGACCAATGTCTACGCCTATGCGAAAAGGGACCTGCGTCACGGTGAAGAACTGGATGGGATTGGCGGCTACGCGGCATATGGCCTGATCGAGAACGTCAGTGAGAACCAGTTGCGCCCCGGGCTGCCGATCTGCCTGGCAGATCACGTGAGCCTTAAGAGAGACATTCGCCAGGATGAGAAGATCTTTTGGGAGGACGTGACTATCTCACCAGATGAGCCCGCGTTCAGGCTTTTTGAACTGGCACAACAAGCAAGCGCTGCCGTCAGGCCGAGGGAGGCCCCCTCCCTTGCCTAAGGTCAGCATCTACATGAGCTCCTACGAACACGAGCGCTACTTGCGGCGTTCGATCGATAGCGTACTCAACCAGGCCTTCTCCGATTTCGAATTGTTCATCCTGGATGACGCCTCGACGGACAGTTCCTGGGAGATCATCCAGACTTACACAGACCCGCGCATCCATCCGCTGCGCAACCCGGTGAACCGCAACGACAAGGTGGTGATGCGCCAGGTCATCGCGGAGAGTGCCTCGGGGGAGTACTTCGCCGTGCATCATTCGGACAACACCTGGCAGCCGGGCAAGTTGCAGGCGCAGGTGGATTTCTTGGAGACGCACCCCCAGACAGGGGCAGTATTCACGAATGCCCTAGCGATCGATGAGAACGATCGTGAGATCACCGACGAGAAGAATTGGTTCACCTATATTTTCGACCAGCCCAACCGATCGCGCGAGGAGTGGCTGAATTTCTTCTTCTATCACGGCAACGCGCTGTGCCATCC
>JBAVKY010000120.1:0-22530 GCA_049688555.1 Propionicimonas sp. | reverse complement strand
ACGGCGAGCCACTGCCGGGCAAGCCAGCCCTCATCGCCCTGGAACAGGGTGAGGGCCTCGGTGATCTCAGGGATCGGCCACGGTAGGGCATCCCGGTCCACCTTGCCAGAGGTGAGCGAGGGAAGCTGATCGACCAGCGCCAACATCGGGATCGTGCCGGCCGGCAGCGTCCGTGCGAGCTGCGCCCGGGCGGCCACACGGTCGAAAGCCGACTCGACGACGAGATAGGCGACCAGCATCGGCACCCCAGCTTCGCTGCGGCGGACGGCCACGGCCGCCGCCTCCACACCGGCCAGCGCCGTGACGGCGGCCTCGACCTCACCGAGTTCGATGCGACGACCACCGACCTTGACCTGGTCGTCCGCCCGCCCCTTGAACAGCAGCCCGGCGGGTTCGAAGACCACCAGGTCACCGGTGCGGTAGGCGCGCTCCAGGCCGAGCGATGGCAGTGGCGCGTACTTCTCGGCGTCCTTGGCAGGGTCGAGATAGCGGGCCAATCCGACGCCGCCGATGATCAGCTCGCCCACCACGCCGTGGGGGACGGGCGTGCCCGCAGCGTCGACGACCGCGATGGACCACCCGGGAAGCGGCAGTCCGATCCGAACCGGGGAGGCTCCGTCCAGCTTCGCGGCCGTGGCGACGACGGTCGCTTCTGTCGGGCCGTAGGTGTTCCACAGCTCTCTACCGTCTGCGGCCAGGCGTGCCACCAACTCGGGTGGGCAGGCCTCGCCGCCGAAGATCAACAGGCGGACCTGCTCGAGCGCCTCGACCGGCCACAGGCTGGCCAACGTCGGGACGGTGGAAACCACGGTGATGCGATGCCGAACCAGCCAGCCGCCCAGGTCCTCGCCGCTGCGCACGATGGTGCGCGGGGCGGGCACCAGGCAAGCGCCGTGCCGCCAGGCCAGCCACATCTCCTCACACGAGGCGTCGAACGCCACCGACAGCCCAGCCAGCACCCGGTCCCCCGGACCGAGCGGCGCCCCTTGCACGAACAGTCCTGCCTCGGCGTCCACGAAGGCTGCCGCGGAACGATGGCTGACGGCCACGCCCTTCGGCAGGCCGGTCGAGCCGGAGGTGAAGATGATCCAGGCGTCATCGTCGCACTCGGGTTCGCGAGCCTCCGGGCGCGCCGCGTCGCCGGATCCTCGAACCTGGTAGCCGTCCACGGTCAGCACCCCGACCACCTGCGCCTCGGCGAAGACTAGGTGAGCTCGCTTTGGGGGATCGTCGGCATCGACCGGAACGTAGGCCGCGGCCGCAGCGAGCACCCCCAGAATCGCCAGGTACAGACCGCGGGAACCAGACGGTAACCGCACCCCCACCCGGTCGCCGCGACACACCCCGGCGGCCCGCAGCATGCTCGACACCGCGTCGACCTCGGCCAGCAGTTCGGTGTAGCTGAGCGCTCCTGCGGAGTCCTCCAAGGCAGCCGAGTCAGGATGCCTGGCCGCCGTGGCGCGAAGGATCTGGATCAGGGTGCGAGGCGCCGTGGCCTGGCTGCGCAGGTCGACCACCGACTGCGTCAACTGGTTCACACCGGCACGCTAGCCAACCTCGGTGAACGGCTGGACGTCATCTCGTGCGACGTGGTGTCAGTCGGCACGTGACAGGTGATCGCTGGAGGTGAGCGCGAGGTACTCAGGGTTCCGTTCGACCCACGCCTTGATGAAGGGGCAGATCGGCACTGCCTTGCGCGTGCCATCGGCACGAACGTGGTCCAGGGCGTAGCGTGCGAGGGCCGAGCCGACCCCCCGACCCCCGAAGGCCGGATCAACGATGGTATGGGTGAAGGCCACCGTGGCATCGGCCAGCTCGTAGTCGACGAAACCGGCGAGCGCGCCGTCGATGCGCGCTTCGAACCGGCTCGCCGCAGGGTTGTCGCTCACCGTGACAGCACTCATGGTCGCTCCTCTTCGTCGGCGTTCGGCCAGCATCCGCCCCCCAGCTTAGGCAGGATGTCCCTGACGCGCCCGGTGGCCAGGAATGGAAGACCGAACCTGGCTGCCACGATCGAAAGGGAGGCCGCATGAGTGTCATCACACTCCAAGCCCGGAACGACCGCCTCTGGTGGCTGGTCCTGGTCCGCGGTATCGGGGCGATTCTCTTCGGAATCTTCGCCATGTTCTGGCCATCCGCGACGCTCAGCCTGCTGTTCATGATCTTCGGCGCTTACGCCGTCCTCGACGGCATCGTGGCGTTCGTCACCGGGCTGATCTTCCGAGGCACCATGTGGGGCTGGGTGCTCGTCCAGGGGATGGTGAGCTTCGCCCTCGGCCTGCTCGCCTTCCGTTACCCCGAGCATGCCGCCGCCCTGTTCGTCGTCTTCCTGGCAGCCTGGGCCCTGGTGGGCGGCGCTGTGCAGACCTATGCCGCGTTCCGGCTGCGGGGCGCCGGTGAAGGCAACTGGGTGTGGGTACTTGCCTCGGGGGCGCTCAGCCTGGTGTTCGGCATCTACTTCGTGGTCAATCCGCTGAGCCTCGCGAAGTTCCTCCTGGTCATCGTCGGCATGTTCGCCGTCCTGCTGGGGGTCGTGCTGGTCGCCGGGGCGTTCCGCGTGCGCGCGCTGGTGCGGGACCCCCAGTTCCAGATGCTGTCGGGAGGCATCCTGTGAGGCACCTACCGGGGTGACCGTAGCTCGTCCTGCGCGTCAGGCGAGGGCAGCCTTCACCTTCGCAGCAATGGACGCGCCGTCAGCCCTGCCCTGCGCACGGACGTTGACCGCCTTGATCACCAGGCCCAGCTGCCTCATGGTCGGCTGGGCACCCAGCGTCGCCGCCGCCGCCGCGACTTCTTCGGCCACCAGTTCGTCAACCTCGAAGTCGGTCAGCCGAGCGGGCAGGTACGACTGCAGCACTTCCGCCTCTGCAAGCTCGGAGTCCACCAGGTCCTGCCGATGCCCGGCGGCGTAGGCCTCGGCTGAATCCTTACGCTTGGCGACTTCGCGGGTCAGCACGGCAAGCACCTCGTCGTCGCTCAACTCACGGGCGAAGTCCCCGGACACCTCTTCCAGCTGGATGGCTGTCAAGGCCATGGCGAGCGTGTCCTTGACCACGACGTCTCGTGCCTTCATCGCAGCCACCCGGTCTGCCCTCAGCCTGTCCTTCAAAACCGCCATCATGTCCTCCTAGTCAACCCTGTCATTCTGGCACGCGCTGGCGTGGGTAGGCTGACCTCGCATCGTCCCCTCGTCGCCCGGAGGCAGTCACACCATGGCCCTGACAGCACCAGATGCTGGTTCGGTTGGAGTGGTCGAGACCCAACAGGTCCGGCTCTTCACGGCCGAGCAGCCCCTCATGCTGTCCTCAGGGATGTCGCTGGGGCCGATCGATGTCGCCTACGAAACCTACGGGACGCTCAGCCTCGGCAAGGACAACGCGGTGATGGTGTGCCACGCCCTCACTGGGGACGCCCACGCGGCTGGATTCCATGCCGGCGCGCGCCGTCCGGGCTGGTGGGACAACCTGATCGGGCCAGGCAAGCCGCTGGACACCAATCGCTTCTTCGTGGTCTGCGCGAACCTGCTGGGTGGCTGCCAGGGCACCACCGGCCCTTCGTCGATCAACCCGACCACCGGCACTGCCTACGGTCTGGACTTCCCGCTGTTGGGCATGGCAGATCTGGTGGAGACCCACCGCGCCCTGATGGCACACCTGGGAATCGAACGGCTGCTCGCGGTGCTGGGCGGTTCGTTGGGCGGGATGCAGGTGCTGCAGTGGGCCCTCAGCTACCCCCACGAAGTGGCAAACGCCCTAGTGATCGCGGCGTCCAGCCGCCTGAACGCCCAGAACATCGGCTTCTCGGCCGTCGCCCGCCGAGCTATCATGACCGACCAGAACTTCTCCGGCGGGCGGTACGCCGAGACAGGCTCGAACCCCGACACGGGGCTGTCCATCGCACGGATGATGGCCCATATCACCTACGTGTCCGAAGAAGCCCTCGACGCCAAGTTCGGGCGAGACCCCAATCCCTCGAACCAGACCCCCGGGTTCGGGGTCGACTTCGCCATCGAGAGTTACCTCGCCCACCAGGGCCAGGTCTTCCTGGAACGCTTCGATGCGCTGAGCTACCTCTACCTGACCCGGGTGATGGACTATTTCGACCCGTTCGCCGACGTGGACGCCCTCGACCTGGTCGGCGCCCACCCCGTGAAGTGGCTGGTCCTCTCCTTCGCCACCGACTGGCGCTTCGGGACTGCCCACTCGCGCCGGATGGTCAGGGCGCTGGAGCACGTCGGTCAACCGGTGACCTTTCGCGAAATCCCGTCCACCTGGGGCCACGACTCGTTCCTGCTTAACCTCGAGCCCTACCACGAAACGTTGCGATGCTTCCTCGACCGGGCCCTCGAGGAGGGAGTGCGATGACCCTGCGCAAGGACTTGGCACTCGTCGCCAGTCTCATTCCGTCCGGCAGCCGGGTGCTCGACCTCGGGTGCGGGTCGGGGCAACTGCTGTTCCACCTGATGACGCAGCAGAGCTGTCGCGGGACCGGGGTTGAGATCGACCCCGACTCGGTGCTCGCGGCGATCCGGCTGGGGGTACCCGTCATCGAGCTGGACCTCGACCACCAACTGGACGATTTCGCCGATGATTCCTACGACGTCGTGGTGCTCTCACGCACCATCCAGACCATTCGACGCCCGCAGGAAGTGCTGCGCCACATGGGACGGATCGGTAAGCGCCTGATCGTGTCGGTGCCCAACTTCGGCTGGTACGGCCACCGGCTGCGACTGTTGCGCGGCCGGATGCCGATGTCCAGGGAATTGCCCTACGAGTGGTACAACACCCCCAACCTGCGGCATACCACGCTGGTCGACCTGCAACTGCTCTTCGACGAACTCGGCTTCACCGTCGAGCAGCGCATCACTCTCACCCCGAGGGGCGACCCGCTGCGGGCGAGCGAGCGACTGGCGAACCTGATGGCAGGGGCCGCCGTCTACGTGCTGCGGCCCTCGGCCTGAGCCCCGGCCAGCGCCGCCACGATGCGGCCGGCGCTGCCGCCGAGGTTGAGCTGCTCGCTGAGTCGGGCGAACTCGTCGGCGTCGGTGGGGGCAGCGGGGAGTCGAAGATCGAGGGTCGGGAGTGCCACGTCGGTGGCGACGGCCACCACGGTGCGCGCCACCGCGAGATAGTCGACCGCCTCCGCCAATCGGCGGGTGAGCGCCGGGGTCAGCCGACCCTGTGAGGCGGCGGCCATGATGCCTTCCAGGTCTCCATGGGCCGCCACCAACGAGGCCGCGGTCTTCTCTCCGATACCCGCCACGCCGGGCAAACCATCCGAGGGATCGCCGCGCAACACGGCGAAGTCGACGTACTGCGCTGGCAGCACCCCATACTTGCGGGCGAGCCACGTGTCGTCCACTCGCTCATGTTGGGCGACCCCCCGTCCGACGTAGAGCACACGAATCGCCCGGGAGTCGTCCACCAGCTGGAACAGGTCGCGGTCGCCGGTCACGACATCGGTTGGCATGCCGGCCTGGGTCGCCAGGGTGCCGATGATGTCATCGGCTTCATAGCCGTCGACCCCCACCACCTGCAGTCCAAGCGCGGCGAGCACCTGCCGAATCAGGGGCACCTGGCGCACCAATGCCTCGGGGACGATCTCGACGTCGCCGTAAGCAACCCGGTGCGCCTTGTAGGAATCAAGCAGGGCCACCCGCCACGCCGGACGCCACGAGTTGTCCCAGCAGCAGGCCAGATGAGTGGGGGAGTACAGCCCCACGAACCTGGTGATGAAATCCAGCAGGCCGCGCACCGCGTTGACCGGACGCCCGTCAGCGGCCTTGAGCGAATCCGGGACGCCGAAGTAGGCCCGGAAGTACAACGATGCGGTGTCCAACAACAGCAGGCGGGATTCGCTCATCGGGCCATCGTGCCAGTTTGCTCCGCCGAATCCCGTGACCCGCGGGCTAGGCTCGCGCTCGTGATTCAACGGGTGGCCTCGCTGCACCTCGGGCCGCGGGCCGGCCTGGCCATGGTGCTGGGGGTCATCACCGCGCTCGGTTTCGAGCCCTTCGCCTGGTGGCCGCTGTTGCTGCCCGGGGTGGCCGGGCTCTCGTTGTGCGTTGTGGGCGCCGGTCGGTGGTGGCAGGCGGTGCTGCTCGGCTACGCCTACGGCCTGGGTTTCATGGGCCTCGGCGTGAACTGGATGAAGGCGATCTTCGTCGAAGCCATGGTCGGGTTGGTCGGCTTCACCGCCCTGTTCTACGCCGTGCTCGGAGCATTCCTCTACGCGATCCGCCAGCTCAACTGGTGGCCGCTGGCCGCGGCAGCCGCCTGGACTCTGGCCGAGGCGATCTTCTCCCGATTCCCCTTCGGCGGGTTCGGCTGGATGCGGGTCGGCTACGCCCTGGTCGACTCGCCGTTGGCCGGGCTCTATCCACTCATCGGAGTGGTCGGCGTCGGGCTGGCCCTCTGCCTGGTGGCCCAGCTACTGCTGTGGTTGGCCGCGGGTGCCACCCGTCCGCAGCTCGTCGGTGCGGCGGCGACACTCGTGGCCTTGCTCGCCCTGTCGGGGGTGGGCATGCTGTGGCCGGCCGGGACGCCGGGGGAGACAGTCGACGTTGGCTGGGTGCAGGGCGGGGCCCCCGGCGGCGGCGTCTACGGCCTCGGGACCCCCCGGACGCTGCCACGCAACCACCTCGCCGAGACCACCCGGCTCGCCGACAGCGTGGGGGCAGGGGAGTTGCCCCAGCCCGCCTTCGTGATCTGGCCCGAGAACTCGACCGACATGGACGCCACCACCGACGCACAGACCAAGGCCCTGGTCGAGGCCGCCCTGGCCCAGGTGGGTGTCCCCATCCTGGTGGGAACCATCCTGGACGGCCCGGGCGACAACGAGCGCCAGACCGCTTCGTTGTGGTGGGATCCGACGCAGGGGATTCTGACGAGCTACGTCAAGCGGGGGATCGTGCCGTTCGGTGAATGGGTGCCCTTGCGTCCGCTGCTGCTGCCGCTGATCCCCAACCTCGCCTACGTCGGCGCCCAGTCGATCCCGGGCACCGAGCCAGGCGTCCTCGACGTCGCCGCCGCCGGCCAACCGCTGAAGCTCGGTGTGATGATCTGCTACGACGTGTCCTTCGACGCCATCTCCTACGACACCGTCCGCTACGGCGGCGAGATCCTGGTCGTCCAGAGCAGCAACGCCATGTATCAGGGCACCGGGCAGATCGCCCAGCAGTTCGCGATCACCCGGGCCAGGGCCGCCGAGTTGCGCCGGGAGATCCTGGTCGTGACCACCAGCGGCGTCTCCGGCCTGATCACCGCGTACGGTTCGGTCGACTTCCAGATCAACCATCCCCAAGCGGCCTCGGGGGTCGTCCAACTGCCCCGCCGCACCGGATTGACCCCCGCGACCTGGGTGGCACCAGCGATCGAGGCCGCGGTCGCGGCGGGGGCGTTGTGGCTGGCGTTGGCCGTAGGCCTCCGGCGGTTCCGTAGCAGGGCTGTTGCCAGTGCGAACTTGTCAGGTGCGGCAGAATAGGCCACGCTCAGCGCGAGCGTCCGTACGGAGATTGGAGTTGCCATGGCCGACTCGGCTGTCAGCCTCGACCGCGTGTTGGTGATCATCCCGACCTACAACGAGGCTGAGAACGTCCCCCCGATTGTTGGACGGCTCCGAGTGGCGGTGCCGCAGGCGGACGTCCTGATCGTCGACGACAACTCCCCGGACGGGACGGGCGCCATCGCCGATGGCATCGCCGCAACCGACGCCCAGGTTCACGTGTTGCACCGTGCCGGCAAAGAAGGCCTTGGCGCCGCCTACGTGGCCGGCTTCACCTGGGGTCTCGATCGGGGCTACGACGTCCTCGTCGAACATGACGCGGACGGCTCGCACAAGCCCGAACAGTTGCCGCTGTTGCTGGAGCGGCTGCGCACCGCCGACGTCGTCAAGGGCTCGCGCTGGGTCAAGGGAGGACGGGTCGTCAACTGGTCCAAGTCCCGGGAACTGCTCTCTCGCGGCGGCAACCTGTGGACGCGGCTGTGCCTGGGAATCCCGGTCAAGGACGTGACCGGCGGGTTCGCGGCCTGGCGTGCGGCAACCCTGCGCGGCATCGATCTGGCGGCGGTCGAGGCCGCCGGCTACGGCTTCCAGGTTGACCTCGCCTGGCGGGCGATCAAGAACGGCTACACCGTCGCCGAGGTACCGATCGAGTTCTCCGATCGAACCATGGGCGACTCGAAGATGAGTTCGTCCATCGTCTTCGAAGCCATGCTGCTGACCACCAGGTGGGGGATCACCCACCGGCTCGGCCAAGCCCGGCACGTGGCCGAACAGGCTGGGATCACCAAAGAGAACCTGGACAAGGCCGCTGAGTCCACCGGCGAGGTCGTCACGAAGACCGGGCGGACGATTGGCACCTGGGCCAGCCGTGGCGCTGCGGCCATTGGGAGCGGCGTCACCAAACTCCGGGCCAGGATCGGTTCCTCCGACAGCGAGAATTCGTGACAGCCCCTCACTCACCCCAGCAGCGCGGCCGTCCGCTGCTGTCGCTGCTGCTGGTGGTGGCCTTCATCGTCGTCCCCCTCGCCGAGGTGTGGCTCCTCACCGCGGTTGGTAGGGCGATCGGCGTCTGGCCGACCCTGGGGATTCTCGTCGTTGAGGCCATCGTGGGTGCTTGGCTGATGCGCCGTGAGGGCACACGTGCCTGGACCGCACTGCAGTCTGCCGTCTCCCAGGGACGGATGCCGGCCGGCCACCTCGCGGACGCGGCCCTGGTGCTGACCGGCGGGATCCTGCTGATGCTGCCGGGCTTCTTCACCGACATCATCGGAGTGCTCTTCCTCTTGCCGATCACCCGTCCGCTGGTGCGGCGCTTCCTCGGGTTCGTGCTGGCCAAGCAGGCAGCGAAGTCCGGGATCGACGTGAACCTGATCCGGGTCAGGACTCAGTCCGACACCATCATCCGCGGCGAAACGGTCGAGGGCACGGCTCCGAGTGCACCGGAAGCGGTCGTCATCAAGGGCGAAGTCGAGGGCTGAGCGTCACGCGTCGGGATTGCGCATCTCGTCGAGCCGTTCGGCAAGCAGGTCTTCCAACTCCTCGATGGAGCGCCGCTCACGGAGCATGTCCCAGTGGGTCCTGGGAGGCTTGGTCGCCTTGACCTCGGGCTGCACGCCATCGGAGCGGCGGGCCGTCTCGCCGCAGCGGGGGCACTCCCACTCGGTCGGCAAGTCGGCCTCTTCGGCGAACACGATGACGAAGTGATGCTGCTTGGGGCAGTCGAAGCCGATCTCCTGTCGGGGGGCGAGTTCGATCCCCTGACCGTCGGCGTGACTCTTCGAGCCGAGACCTGACCCTCGTAGTGCGCGACTTGCCATCTGCTGCTCCCTCGCTCGTGCGTGCATCCGTCGTCCACTGTCACGGTAGCCGCCTCGGGCAACCGATCACATCACCTTGGGCAACTCATTACCGGCGTCCAGGATTCCCTGCCGCATGTTGACTCGAGTCAGCAGCAGCCCACCCACGATGAAGAAGACGGCGAGCGCGACCAGCGAGAACCGATAGGACTGGGTGAACTGGAAGACGATGCCGAACGTCAGCGTGCCGAGCCAGCTCGTGCCCCGCTCCATCGCCTGATAGAAGCTGAAGTACTCCGCTTCGCGCCCTTTCGGCACCAACTGGCTGTACAGGGAACGTGAGAGCGCCTGGGTGCCGCCCATCACCAGCCCGATGGCCGAGCCCAGCGCCAGCAGCCAGGCCAGGTTTCCCGACGGCAGGAAGAACGCGACGACGACCACGAGCAGCCAGATCACCAGACCCAGCAGCACCGTCCGTTTGGCACCGAGCCGAGAGGCGATGCGACCGAACCACAGGGCGCCACCGAAGGCGACGAATTGCGTGAGCAGGAAGGTCGTCATCACCTGGGAGGTGGACAGCTGCAGCTCGCCGGTGGCGAACAGGCTCGACTGGCTGATCACCGTCTGGATGCCGTCGTTGAAGAAGAGGTAGGCCACCAGGAACTTCAGCGTGTTCGGGAAACGCTTGAGATCACCGAAAGTCGCCGCCAGCTGCGCGGGTGGCGCCAGCCGGGTCGGGTTCGCCTGGTCCAGCGGCTCGTCCAGCCCGGCGCGGGGCAGGCTGCGCAAGCCGAACACCGGGATGAAGCTGAAGGCTGCCCACCACACGCCCGCCGACAGCAAGCTCAGTCGGATCGCCAGGGAGTAGCTGATCCCCAGACTCGCGTAGCTACTCATCAGGGCGAGGTTGAGCGCCAGCAGCAGCCCGCCGCCGAGGTAGCCGAACGCCCAGCCCCGGCTGGAGATCCGGTCGCGTTCATCGGGCGTGGCGATCCGGCACAGGATGGAGTCATAGACCACGAACGAGGCTCCCGCGCAGAGACTCGCGATCACCAACAGCCAGGCCCCGAAGACCCAGGCGTCACCTTGCAGCCAGAACATGCCGGTGGCGGCGGCCGCTCCCGTCCAGGCGAAGCCCCCCAGCCACCGGTGGGGCGCCGGAGAGCGGTCGACCACAGCCCCGACCAGCACCAACAGAACGGCAGAGACCAGCGTGGCGATCGTCACCACGAAGGGCGCCACGGCCCCCGGCAAGACCGGCAAACCCAGCAGTTGGACGGGAACGCCGCACACGTCCCCCGATTGCAGCCCGGGGCAGGCGGCCTGATTCGCCAGCGCCGTCAGGTAGGGACCGATGATCACGGTCGACGTGGTGGTGATGAAGGCCGAGTTCGCCCAGTCGTACCAGTACCACGCCCGCTGCTGGCGGGTGCTCTTCACCGCGATCCCTCCCACATCCCACGTTCGGTCAACAGCAGTTTGAGCGCCTCGAGATCATCGGTGACCAATCCGTCCACGCCGAGATCGATGAGCTCGCCCATCAGCACCGGGTCATTCACCGTCCAGGCGTGGACGTGCAACCCGCAGCGGTGGGCGTGTCCGATCAGTCGCCGGGTTACCAGGGGTAGCCTGTCTCCCCAGAACCGCAGCGGGACCTGGAGCACGTCACCGGCTACCCAAGAGGCGGCGAGACGGGGCACCGCAAGAAAGCCGGTGATCGCCCGGCGGCTCAAACCCGTGGCCACCCTGCCCTGGCTCAGCCGGCGGAACTCGGTGATTCGCTGCGTCGAGAACGAACTCACGCAGACCCGGGACTCGGCAGCGTGGCGCAGCACGGCCTCGGCGAGTGGCGCCACCGCACCGGAAGCCTTGAGGTCGAGGTTGAACCTGGCGTGGGGAAACGTCTCGAACAGCTCTGCCAGCGTCGGGATCCGTTCACCCCCGTGGACCCGCACCTGCGCGAGTTGGTGCGCGGTGTGCCCGCCGATCGGCCCAGTCGCGTCGGTGACGCGATCCAGCGATTCATCATGGAAGGCGAACAGCACCCCGTCGCTACTGGCGTGGACGTCTGTCTCTAGGTAGCGATAGCCCACCTCGACCGCCCGGGCGAACGCCGCAAGGGTGTTCTCCGCACCACCGTCAGGCAGGGTGCCCCCGCGGTGCGCCATGGCCTGGAAGGTGGTGTCGAAGTAAGGACGGGGCTGGTTCATCGGGCCCCAGTATGGCGGCAGCAGCACCGCGATTGGCCCGGCATTGGCCTGGCTGGCCACAATGGGCCAGGTGACCACCATCTTGTCGATCCAGTCCTCGGTCGCCTACGGGCATGTCGGAAACAGCGCCGCGACCTTTCCGCTGATGCGCTTGGGGATCCAGGTGTGGCCGGTCCTTACCGTCCACTTCTCGAACCACACCGGCTACGGCGCCTGGCGCGGGCCGCTGCTGGCCGCCTCGGACGTGGCCGACGTCGTCCGGGGCATCGATGAGCGCGGCGTGCTGGGATCGGTGGACGCCGTCCTCTCCGGATACCAGGGCGCTGAGTCCGTCGGCGCCGAGGTGCTCAAGTCGGTGGCGTTGGTGAAGCAACGCAACCCGGCCGCGATCTACTGCTGCGACCCGGTGATGGGTGACGTGGGGCGCGGGTTCTTCGTTCGGCCTGGGATCCCTGAGTTCATGCGCGACCAGGTCGTCCCCGCAGCCCAGATCGTGACCCCGAACCACTTCGAGCTCGACTTCCTGACCGGTCGCGAGACGACTTCGCTCCCGGAGGTCCTTGAGGCCGCCGATGCCCTGCGGGAGATGGGTCCCGAGGTCGTGGTGGTCACCAGTGCGGTCATTGAAGGGACGGATCCCCAGACGCTCACCATGCTGGCGGTCTCTCCGGCAGGAGCCTGGCAGGTCACCACGCCGCGGTTCGAGCGGACGTTCACCGGGTCGGGCGATTTGACCACGGCGGTCTTCCTGGCTCAATACCTGACCAGCGGGGGCGACACGCACGTCGCTCTCGGGCGAACCGCCGACGTGGTCTACTCGGTGCTCAAGCAGACCACTGATTCCGGCTCCAGCGAACTGGCGTTGGTTGCCGCCCAGGAGCAGATCGTCTCCCCGTCGTACCACTTCGAGGTTCGCCGGGTACGTTGAGGGGACCGCCCGCCACTATCCCGCTGGCGTGGATCCGTGCAGCTAATGCCGGGGAGGATTTGGCCAGCCTCAGGTTAGTGGGGGAATTTGCAGGAAATCCGAGCCATTCGGACCCTCAAAGGCTGCACAAATCAACGCGTCCCGCTTGAGGGCCGGCGCAGTGGCCCCAATACCTGCATTCACCCACGCAGAGCACGCCTGACTCGCTCGATGACGACTTCGGGCGTCAACACGATCTCTTTGCCGAGCCAGCGCACCACCGAGAAACCCACGTCCCTCAGGACCTGTTCCCGCTCCCGGTAGAGCCTGTCGCTAACCCTTATCAGGCGGGTCGCCGTCAGTCCTGGAATACCTCGATGTGGGCGCCCAGGGCGTTCAGCCGGTTGGGGAGGTCCTCGTAGCCGCGGTTGATGACGTAGACATCACGCAGCACGCTGGTGCCCCGCGCGGCCAGCGCTGCGAGCAGCAGGCAGACCGCGGGGCGCAGCGCCTGCGGGCAGACGATCTCCTGACCGCGCCAGCGGGTCGGCCCGTTGATGGAGATCCGGTGGGGGTCGAGCAGTTGGACGTCCGCCCCGAGCTTGTTCAGCTCGACCAGGTGGATCGCCCGGTTCTCATAGACCCAGTCGTGGATCAGCGTGCGGCCGCTGGCCGCGGCCGCGATGACTGCGAAGAACGGCAGGTTGTCGATGTTCAGTCCCGGGAAGGGGAGCGGGTGGATCTTGTCCGCCGAGGCGCGCAACTCCGAAGGCTTGACGGTGATGTCAACGAGCCGGGTGCGTCCATTGACGGCTGCGTACTCCGGCGAGAGCTCGAAGATCAACCCCATCTCCTCGAGGATCGCCAGTTCGATCTCGAGGAACTCGATCGGCGAACGACGAATCGTCAGTTCCGACTTGGTCACGATCGCCGCCGTCAACAGGCTCATCGCCTCGATGGGATCTTCCGAGGGCGAGAAGGTGATGTCCTCGTCGATCCGATCCTTGCCACGCACCTGCAGCGTGGTGGTGCCGATGCCGGTGATCTCCACGCCCAGTTCCTGGAGGAAGAAGCAGAGGTCCTGCACCATGTAGTTCGAGCTGGCGTTGCGGATCGTGGTCACCGCCGTGGACTGGGCGGCCGCCATCAGCACGTTCTCTGTGACGGTGTCGCCACGCTCGGTGAGCGTCACCGAGCGCGTGTCGCTGAGGTCCTCAGCCACGTTGGCGCGGTAATAGCCCTGGGTGGTCTTCACCTGCAGCCCGAAGTGACGCAGCGCCTGCAGGTGGGGAGTCACCGTACGGGCTCCCAGGTTGCACCCTCCCGCGTACGGCAGATCGAAGCTCTCTTGCGAGTGCAGGAGCGGCCCTAGGAACATGATGATGGAGCGGGTTCGGCGAGCGGCGGCCGCATTCATGCTGTGCAGGTTCAGCACCGCGGGGCGGACGATGACCAGATCGGTCTTGTCGCCGGACCACGTCGCGCTGACGCCAATGCTGGTCAACACCTCGATGAGCCGGTTGACCTCCTCGATCTGGGCGATGCCGCGCAGCACCGTCCGGCCGTGGTTGATCAGGGCGGCACACATCAAGCCGACGGCAGCGTTCTTGGACGACCGGACGTCGATCGCACCGTGCAGGGTGGTGGGTCCCTGGATCCGGAAGTGGGTCGGTCCACCCGGTCCCGCGGTGATCAGTGGACTCTCCAGCGCAGCGGCGATCCGGTTGATCATTTCGAGGCTCAGGTTCTGGCCACCGGATTCGATGCGGTGGATCGCGCTCTGGCTGGTGCCGAGCTCACCAGCCAGCTGTTGTTGGGTGAGGCCACGCTGTTTCCGGGCGTCGCGGATCAAGGTGCCAATACTGGTAGGAAGGAGGTCAGCCACCCCCTGACCATATCTCACATGAGAGATGAACAGCACATCGGCGCCAAGGCCCGCACGCTGCAGCGGTGTTCTCCCGCACGGTGCGGCCGTGTTCTACAGTGTCATGCATGACCACACACTTCGACGTCGTCGTGCTCGGTGCAGGGCCCGGCGGTTATGTTGCAGCCATCCGCGCGTCCCAGTTGGGACTTAAGGCAGCCGTCATCGAAAAGCAGTGGTGGGGCGGAGTTTGCCTCAACGTCGGTTGCATCCCGACCAAGGCGCTGTTGCGCAACGCGGAACTCGCCCACGTATTCACGGCTGAGGCGAAGACTTTCGGTATCGAGGGGCAGGTCACCTTCAACTACGGCGCGGCCTTCCAGCGCAGCCGCTCGGTCGCGGATCGGATGGTCAAGGGCGTCCATTTCCTCATGCGCAAGAACAAGATCACCGAGCTCAACGGTTGGGGGTCCTTCGTCGACGCGAAGACGATCACGGTGGCCACCGACTCTGGTCAAGAGACGGTCACTTTCGACCACTGCATCATCGCCGTGGGAGCGACGACCAAGCTACTCCCTGGCACCCAGCGCACTTCTCGGGTGTTCACCTACGAGGAGCAGATCCTCTCCGACAAGGTGCCCGGCTCGATCGTGATCTGTGGCGCGGGCGCCATCGGAACCGAGTTCGCCTACGTGCTGGCCAATTACGGCGCCAAGGTGACCATCGTCGAATACCTCGACAGGATGGTGCCAAACGAAGATCCAGAGGTCTCCGCGGAGCTCCTCAAGGCCTACAAGAAGCTCGGCGTCACCGTGCTCACCAGCACCAAGGTCGACAGCATCGACGAAGACGCCGATGGCGTGAACGTCACCGTCAGCCCTGCTGCCGGCGGTGCCGCTCAGGTGCTGCGCGCCGACCAGGTGCTGCAATCCCTGGGCTTCGCTCCCCGGACCACCGGCTACGGCCTCGAGAACACCGGTGTCGCGCTCACCGACCGTGGCGCGATCGCCATCGACGACTTCATGCGCACCAACGTGCCCGGCATCTCTGCGATCGGTGACGTGACCGCCAAGCTCATGCTGGCGCACACTGCCGAGGCGCAGGGCGTCGTGGCCGCCGAAACCATCGCCGGCGCCGAGACCATGCCGATCAACTACGACATGGTCCCGCGGGCGACCTACTGCCAGCCGCAGATCGGCTCCTTCGGTTACACCGAAGAACAGGCCAGGCAGAAGGGGTACGAGGTCAAGGTATCCAAGTTCCCGTTCTCGGCCAACGGCAAGGCCCACGGCCTCGGCGATGCCACCGGCTTCGTCAAGATCGTCGCCGATGCCCGCTACAACGAGATCCTGGGCGCCCACATGATCGGTCCCGACGTATCCGAGTTGTTGCCGGAGCTCACCTTGGCGCAGCAATGGGATCTCACCGCCGACGAGGTGGGACGCAACATCCACGCCCACCCCAGCCTGTCGGAGGCGCTCAAGGAGGCCGTCGAAGGCATCGCCGGCCACATGATCAACTTCTGAGGTAGGCGATTCGCCCGAGCTGTTTGGCGGCATCCGCTCGACGGTTTCACGTCCATGCCACACTCTGGCAATGGACGTGGAACTCCGCGAGATACGCGATTTTCTGGCTGAGCACCCACCGTACAACGCACTCCCGGCTCGACTGCTGGACGACCTGCCGGGCCGACTCCACCTCCGCTATTTCCGGCGCGGCTCAGTTGTCATCGAACTGGGGCAGCCCAACAATTCGCTGTTCATCCTGCGCTCGGGGGCTGTGGACATCTATCGCGCTGGCAACGAACTGGTCGAACGATCAGATCCGGGCACCAGCTTCGGGACGTCATCGGTCCTGAGCCAACAACCCTCGCAGTTCCGCATCGTCGCGATCGAAGACTCGCTGGTGCTGGTGATGCCCCGCGACGTCTTCACCCACCTGCTCGCGACGCAGCAGGCGGTCGCCGACTTTTTCGGGGTGGGTCCTCCCGAACGGATGAAGCGAGCGGTCGCGGAGCTCCAGGGAGACGACAGCAGACGCATCATCCTGAAGACCCGCATCGCCGATCTGGTGACTCGGGCGCCGATCACCGCCGAGCCAGCACTCAGCATTCAGCGGGCCGCGCAACTCATGGCCGAACATCGGGTGTCGGCCCTGCTGGTCGCCGAAGCCGATCAGATCGTCGGCATCATGACCGACCGGGACCTGCGCGGAAAGGTGGTCGCTACGGGGCTCGACGTGTCGCTTCCCATCGAGCAGATCATGACCCCGAATCCGCTCACGATCCCCAGTACCAGCCTGGCCTTCGAGGCCATGCTCGAGATGCTGGGGCGCAACGTCCATCACCTGCCGGTGGTCGATGCTGGACGGCTGATCGGGCTGGTCTCATCCGGCGACCTGATGCGGCTCGAGACGGCGAACCCGGTGTTCCTGGTGGGGGACATCGCGAAACAACCGTCGGCGGAGCGCCTGGCTGCGATCACGGCCAAGCTGCCACGGCTCGTCGGCCAACTCGTCGAGCAGGACGCCAGTGCCGACGAGATCCACCGCTTGGTGACCGCGATCAGCGACGCGACCACCAGGCGGTTGCTTGCGTTGGCCGAAGCCGAGTTGGGAGCGCCGCCGATTCCGTACGCCTGGCTGGTCCTTGGCTCGCAGGCCCGCCACGAGCATGGGCTGGGCAGCGACCAGGATCACGTCCTGCTGCTGGACGACACAGCCCAGGCCGGCCATGACCCGTACTTCGCAGCGCTGGCCGAAAGCGTCACCGCGGGGCTCGAACGGTGCGGCTTCCCGCGCTGCCCGGGCGACGTGATGGCAACCAACCCGCGCTGGCGCCAGGGGCTGGCCGCCTGGAAGCGGGACTTCCGGGCTTGGGTCCTCGAGCCAGAGGCTTCGGCGGTGCTGAATGCCCAGATCTTCTTCGATGCCCGGGCGGTAGCTGGACGCACCGAACTGGCGGATGAGCTACGCGCGGCGGTGCTCGGCATGACCCCCAACGCGCAACGGTTCCTTGGCCATCTGGCCGCCCAGGCGGTGGAACGCCAGCCACCGATCGGGTTCTTCCGCGGCTTCGTCCTTGAACGCGAGGGGGAGCACAAGGCGACGCTCGACCTGAAGTCCGGCGGCGTGCATGCGGTGATCGAACTGGCTCGGGTGTATGCGCTGGCCAATGGAGTGGCCGCGGTGAACACGCTCGAACGGCTGCAGGCTGTGGCGACCCTCGGCACCCTGGGGACGGAATCCCTGGAGGAGCTCACCGACGCTTACGAGTTCATCTCCTACGTCCGGCTACGGCATCAGGCGCGGCAGGTCGACCAGGGTGTGGTGCCCGACAATCACGTGGCCCCGGACAGCCTCACGTCGCTGGAGAAAAGGCACCTGCGGGATGCGTTCGGGATCGTTCGTCGGCTGCAGCAGGGGCTGGCGTTCCGCTACCAGACCCACGTGATGACATGAGTTGGGGTTTCGGACGATCGACCCAGGCTCAGCAGGAAAGACTCGCGAGGCGGGCGCCCAGCGGCCCACTGCAGGACTACCTGCGTACGCCCCTGCCCGTCCCGGCAACACCGCTGGCTCAGGCCAGGATGCTGGCTGTCGACATCGAGACCACCGGACTCGATCCCGTCCGTGACCAGATCCTGAGCGTCGGGTTCGTTCCGGTGGACGGGCCTGCGATCACCCTGAGCGGGGCCGGGCAGCTGCTGGTCAGGCCCAGCACCGACGTGGGGGAGAGCGCCCGGTTCCACGGCCTGACCGATGACGCGCTCACGGCGGGGGTGTCACTGCCGGACGCGCTGGCAGCCATCCTCGGCGCCTTGTCAGGTCGCGTCCTGCTGGCGCACCACGCTGCCATCGAGACCGGCTTCCTGGGCGCCGCCTGCCAGCGGGTCTACGGGGCGCCCGTCCACTTCGCAGTGGTCGACACCATGGCGCTACAGTTCGGCCTGCTGTCGCGTGGTTTCGACGACGAACCGCCCAAGGGCAGCCTGCGGCTCTGGGCAGCCCGGGGCCAGTACGGCCTGCCGCACTACCCGGCGCACCAGGCCCTTACCGACGCACTCGCCTGTGCGGAGTTGTACCTCGCCCAGATCGCGGAACTGCAGGCCAGTCGTCCGCTGACCCTGAAGGCCGTTCTGAAGAGCTGAGGTCAGCCGCGGCGGGCGACCACGGCGCGGGGACGTCCGGTCAGATCGTTCACGGTGACGGGAGCGAGGTATCCGGCGTCTCCGGCGAGGGCCCGGACGGCCGCCGCCTGGACTTCGGCGTGCTCCATCACGAACAGACCGCCAGGCACCAGCAGTCTCGCCGCCATTCGCGCCACTGCCCTCGGGATGTCCAAGCCGTCCGGACCGCCGCCGTAGAGCGCCAGGTCAGGGTCGTGGTCGCGGACCTCGGGTTCGTTGGGGACGGCGTCCGGCGGAATGTAGGGCGGGTTACTCACCACGACTGCCACCTGGCCGTCGAGGTCGGCAAGCAGGTCGACATCACGGACATCGCCCTGTTCTATCCGCAGCGCACCCACCCCGGCCCGCCCGGCATTGCGCCTGGTCAGTCGAACCGCCTCCAACGACAGGTCGACGGCCACCACCCGGCACCCTGGCACCTCGGTCGCTGCCGAGAGGGCGATACCGCCGGCCCCACAACACAAGTCGACCACGAGCGGGCTCTCGCCCCGCTCGACCCGACCAGCCGCCTCATCGATCGCCAACTGCGCGACCACTTCGGTCTCAGGCCGCGGCACGAATACTCCCGGTTCCACCGCCAGGATCAGATAGCGGAAGCCGGCTTCCTTGACGATGTGCTGCAGTGGTTCGCGACGCCGTCGTCGATCCACGAGTTCAGCGAACTCGAGCGCCTGCGATGACGATATATCGTTATCCATCAAGGGGTGGAGCCGGGGAACTCCCAACACGTGCGCGGCGAGGGCTCGAGCGTCATGCCCTGGGGAGGGGACCCCGGCCTCGTCAAGCAGTCGACCGGCACCCTCCACCAGTTGGCGCAGGTCCGGTCTCATGGGGCTACGCTACCCGTCGCCGGTGCCAGCGCTGGCACGGCCTTCGCAGGCGTGACCTAGCGTTGCTCGAACAACCGATCCCGCAAGAGCAGGCCGACCTGGCTCACCCTCGGACTGGGCCACGTGCTGGCGGCGAGCGCACCTTCGGGGAGAGCGCCGGGTCGGCTTGGCCGCGTTCATCCTGGGCGCGGCCCGGGTCGACCCTTCTGTCCGATAAGCAACATTATGTCACTAAGGCAGGATCCGGGCCCCGCGGCTTGTCCGTGTCGTGGTTTGCCCCATTGTCCATTCGCCCGAAGGTGGCGAAAGGCGCGTCCGCCTGGGCCGTCCCTCCGCTCCGCGGCCGCCGCTGTGTCCGGTTTCGGCAACATGAGCGCCCCGACGGGTGCACGATGGCACTCATGACGAATGTGAAGCCCCCCAAACTCCCCGGGGACGTGTACGAGGCCGAGTTGCTGCGGTTGCAGGCCGAACTGGTCGAGATGCAGGAGTGGGTCAGGTCCACTGGCCAACGCATTGTGGTCATCTTCGAGGGTCGTGACGCGGCCGGAAAGGGCGGTGCCATCAAGCGGGTGACCGAATACCTCAACCCCCGCATCGCGCAGATCGTTGCCCTTCCGGCACCCACCGAGCGGCAGAAGTCGGAGTGGTACTTCCAACGCTATGTGCCGTTCCTGCCGTCGGCCGGAGAGATCAAGCTGTTCGACCGCTCCTGGTACAACCGCGGTGGGGTCGAACGCGTGATGGGCTACTGCACTCCTGAGGAGCACCAACGCTTCCTGCGGCAGTGCCCGATCTTCGAGCGCCTGCTCATCGAGGACGGCATCATCCTTCGCAAGTACTGGTTCTCGGTTTCCGACCGTCAGCAGGAGAAGCGCTTCAAGTCCAGGCTCACCGACCCGATGCGTCGCTGGAAGCTCTCCCCCACCGATCTGGAATCGCTCACCCGGTGGGAGGACTACTCCCGCGCCAAGGACGAGATGTTCGTCCACACCGACCTCCCGGAGGCGCGCTGGAATGTAGTGGATTCGGAGGACAAGAAGCGCGCCCGGATCAACATGATCGCCCACCTGCTCAGTTCGATTCCGTACCAGCCGGTGACGCACGACACGCTGAAGTTCCCCAAGCGTCCGCCCTCGACCGGCTACCGGCGCACCGCGCGTTCCCTCCAGAATGAGGTGCCCGACTACAGCGCGACGCTTCTTGACCACCCGCCCGTCAAGCCGTACGTCGATCCCGAGGACGAGAGCTGATGCTGCCGACCCTCACGCCTCGAAGGGGCTGGGGTCCCCCGCCCCAACGCGGAGGACCTCAGCCCCTTCGTCGGTGAATTCGACCATGGTCGTGGGCTCGAGTCCGCAGTCCCCCGAGTCCAGGACCGCGTCCAGGCTGGCGTCCAACTCGTCCTTGACCATCCAGCCCTCGGTCATCGGGTACTCCTCACCGGGCAGGATCAGCGTGCTGGACATCAGCGGTTCGCCGAGTTCCTTCAGCAGCGCCAAGGTGGTGGTGTGCTTGGGGATCCGCACGCCGACGGTCTTCTTCTTCGGGTGCAACATCACCTTCGGAGCCTCCCGCGTGGCCTTGAGGATGAAGGTGTAGGGGCCCGGCGTCGCGGCCTTCACCGCCCGGAAGACGTCGTTGTCCATCTGCACGTACTGGCCGAGCTGGGCGAACTCGCTGCACACCAAGGTGAAGTGGTGACGGTCGGTCAGGCCACGCAACGCGCGGATGCGCTCCAAGCCGTCTCGATTCCCGAGCCGGCAGCCGAGCGCGTACCCGGAGTCCGTCGGGTACGCCACCAGTCCCCCACCACGGACGATCTCAGCCACCTGCGCGATGGCGCGCGGCTGGGGATTGTCAGGGTGGACATCGAAGTAGCGGGCCATGGGGCAAGCCTAGATCCCAGCCGACCCCCACACCGATAAGGTGCCATCCATGCCCATTCTGAGCCTCACCGAGGCTGAACTGCGCCGGCGACACAGCCTGAAGTGGCGCACCTACGCGCCGGATATCTTGCCGCTGTGGGTCGCCGAGATGGACGTGGCCGTCCATCCCGCCGTCCGTGCGGCGCTGCTCGAGGCGGTGGACGCCGGCGACACCGGCTATCCCTGCGGCCTTGGATACGCCGAAGCGTTCGCCGCCATGGCCCAGACGCGATGGGGCCTCGACCTCGATGTGCCCCGCCAAATCAGGCAGACCGGCGACGTGATGAACGGCATCCTGGCGCTGCTGATGGCGAGCACCCAGCCCGGTGACGCGGTGCTCATCAATCCTCCGATCTATCCGCCTTTCAGGCAAGTCATCGCCGGTTATGGACGGCGCATCGTCGAAGCCCCCTTGACTCCCCCGGGACGGCTCGACCTCCCCGCCCTCGATGCGGCCCTCGCGCAGCGGCCGGCCGCCTACCTGCTGTGCTCGCCGCACAATCCCAATGGCACCGTGCACACCGCCGAGGAGCTCACGAGAGTCGCCGTCGCCTGCGTGGCAGCCGGTGTCTCGCTCATCGTCGACGAGATCCACGCCTGCCTGGTCGATCCCGGGGTCAGCTTCACCTCGGTGCTCGGCGTGCCTGGCGGCGAACACGCCCTGGTCGTCACCTCGGCCGGAAAAGCCTGGAACCTGGCAGCCTTCAAGGCGGGGCTGATCATTGGTGGCACCGCGACCAGCGCGGTACTCTCAGCCATTCCGCCGCTTGCGTTGCAGGCCATGGGTTGGATGGGGGCCATCGTCCACACCGCCGCGATGACGCACGCGCAACAGTGGGTGGACGAACTCGACGCCGAAGTGGCCGCCAACAAGGCGCTCCTAGCACGGTTGCTCGCCGAGCAACTCCCGGCGGTTCGCTACTCCCCCGGAGTCGGCACCTACCTGGCGTGGGTGGACTGTTCCGACCTCGGCTTGGCCGACCCCGCCACCACCTTCCGGGAGCAGGGCAGGGTGGCGTTCTCCCCCGGGGTGAACTTCGGCGCTGATCATTCCCAGTGGGTACGGATCAACCTCGCGGCCTCCCCCGCGGTGATCACCGAGGCCATCAGCCGGATGGCCAGCGTCGTAGCCCCGTAGTGCACCTACTGCCGAGCACGCAGGTCGGCCGTCGCGCTTCCCGAGGCGCTCAGCGAATCGATTCCAATCAGGCTGACGAAGACGGTGGCTACGCTGCCGCGGGTCTGCACCGCGACCTGGTCGTTGACGACCCGGATATCGCCGGCGAACTCCGGGTAGGCCCGGAG
>JBAVKY010000119.1:0-2851 GCA_049688555.1 Propionicimonas sp. | reverse complement strand
ACCAAGGACTGGGACCTCGTCGTGCTGTACCGCGGCACGCTGGTCGCCGCCATCGAACTCAAGTCCCAGGTGGGCAGCTTCGGCAACAACTTCAACAACCGATCCGAGGAAGCGATCGGCAACGCAGCCGACGTCTGGCGTGCCTATGAGGAGGGTTTCTTCGGCCACATCCGACCGTGGCTGGGGTTCATCATGGTCCTCGAAAAGGCCAAAGGCTCCACCACGCCACTCGGCGATTCTGACGCTATCTTCCCCACCGACCCCATCTTCCAGAAAACCGGGTACCTCGATCGCTACCGCATCCTGATGCAGCGCCTCGTCCGCGAGAAGCAGTACGACGCCGCAGTCGTGGTCGCCACGGCGAAGGGACAGGACACGATCGAGGAACCTATCTTCGACCTGTCCTTTGCCAACTTCGAAGCATCCATCGCCGCCCGCATCGCCTACATGAAGGCGCTCCCCGACGAGGCGTTCTTCGACGGTCCCCGGCCCGGCATTTAGCCCTCCGGCCAGGCAACTGGTCGGCCATCACATCGGTGTCGTGAGAATGATGCGTGCGGCAAGATTCTGGTCATCTGATGAGGTGTTCGAAACCATGCCCATCAGGAGTGCCGCAGCACTCGCGTGGCCGAATTGCTCGATCAACTTCGAATGGACGCCTCCGAGAACCTCGCCCAGCGGATCATCAATCCCCGGGAACTGACTTAGAGCGAACCGGATGCCTGCGATTAGGAAGGGGAGCAGTGCCCTGACTTGTGCCGTGTGACCGATTGCACGGGCGAGGAGCAAGCGCACGTTGCCGTATGCTCCGCATGCATCTTCGCCAGCAACGCGGATCAGACCCTCAGCCGCCAACTGGATCCACCCCTGAACGGCGACAGGGTCCCCTTCTGCGTTCTCCTTAACAGCGTCCAGCACGAACGCGAGTGCAGCGTTTGAGTTCGCCCAGTTCATCGGCCTCGCGAGGCTTGCCGCTGCACCCGCCGGTAGCCAGCGATCCAGTGTGGCGGCCAACCGCATGGTCTCGGCATCGAATCCAAGGTCCACATAGTAGTTGGCGACAAGTACTGACTCCGCCACGCGCCCAATGTGCGGAGCGAGTCGCCCAGCACTCACGAGGTGGCGTAGCAGATCGACAGTGCTGAAGGCAGCGACGCCCTTCGATAACGCAATGCTACGGAGGAGGTAGTCGTCGCACCAGAAGCTCTCACCTGAATCGATCGCGTAGTCGAGAGCGGACAGCCACGAGGAATGCGTACCCATTGTCGTGACGTGTTCGAGTCGCTGCCAGTTCGCCCTCCGCGCACCGTCGAGCACGGACAGGACGCGTTCCGCGCAGCGAGAACGACCTTCGGCGACGTCATCAGTGATCTGGTTGACCATGACCCTTTGGGCCTCGTCATTCCAGTAGATTGACATGGTCGACCTCATCGCGAGCGACTCCTGAGCATTCAAGGCATCTCGATAGGCAACCACCGTGCTGTCGATGAAGGAGAACGAGCCCACCAGTGACCGGGCTGTCGCTTCGTCAAGTCGAGCGAGCGTAACGGCTGCGGTGGAGTCCAGCACCACCGGAGAACCTAACGCCTCACTTGCTGCTTTCAAGCCGGTAGTGGCGAACTGTGTGGCGTCGCTGTAGACCAGTCCGCTTATTCGGATGATCGCGCACTCGGTGTAGCTTCGGTTGAACACCTCCGCTCCGAGCCCAAACGGTAGCTCTCCCTTTCGGATTCGCTGCTCAAGCTCCATAAGCGGAGGGGGAGTAGCCTGCAGCTTGAGCTCGTTCTCGATGGCTTGCAGTGGGTCGTCCTCGGGACCCGAAACGACGTTGCGAAAGACCGCGTTGGTCGGGTGTGTGGCTAGGAATGTGCCTGTGACCGTCTGCAGCGCCTCGATCTCTGTCGGGGTCAGCTCGTGCAGCATAGACCTGCCGTGAATGTTCAACAGAATGACGCCCTGGATCTCCGCGTCGGCGCTCCACTCATCAAAGACCTTGAGAGCGCGGCTCAAGAAGAACGTACTGGTGTCGTACTTCGACAGCAGCCCAATCCAGGTCCGGACCTCTTGTGAAGTCCGCGGACTCACGGGTTCGCCTTTGTACTTGAGCGCAGCCCACGCCTGCTTCAGATCGCCATTCCTGACCAGACACTGGACGAGTACCCACCTCGCGCTGAGGTTCTCCGGGGCGAGCTCAACCATCCGCCTCGCCGTTAGTAGCGCCTCGTGGTGGCGCGCCAGCGACTCTTGGGCATGGAACATGATCCCGAGGGTGTCGAGTTCCCCCGCCCACTCTCGTCCCGCGAGCTGCAGGGCATCAGCGCTGCACCCTAGCGCGGCCTCAGAGTCCCCAGCCGCGAGCAGCCTGTTGGCCGCCATCTTCATCATCAGTGGATGCTTCCACCGAAGAGCGCCTTCTCTCAGGACTTCGGCGGCGCCGTGTTGGTCGCCACTCTCACTCAACACATCGACGAGTAGGATCGTAAGTTGCTCGGACTCGTGGGCTCTCGCCCGAAGCAAAGGCACGCGGTTGCCTGGCGTCGACATCACTTCGTGGATCGTCTTGATACCCGCAACTGTCTCGGGGTGCCGCTTGGCGAGTTCACCCAGATCCGGCATCGCTCCTCCAAGTGGGGCCAATGCCGCTGCCGCCTGATTGCGATCCAAGTCGCTATCAGCTTGTTGCCACGCCTCAAGCCATTGTTCGGAAGCCTGTGCAAAGTCCCCTTTGCCGTGAGCAATCCACCCGCGCACCATCGACTGCACGCATTTGCTGGCCACGGCGTCCAGGAGCTCGAGTGCTGTCGACTCGCTACCCATCAACGCGGCCAGCGTGGCGCGCTCTCCAATCAAA
>JBAVKY010000118.1:0-7703 GCA_049688555.1 Propionicimonas sp. | reverse complement strand
CCCAAGACCCCCCCGAGTCGACGCCGACCGCCGGCAAGGGCAGGCGGCTATGGTTGCGGGGAGCGGCGCTCACCCGGCGAATGCTGGTGCTGGTGGTCGTGGTGCTGCTGCTGGCGGTGTCTTTCGCCTCCTCGTTGCGCATCTATCTCGGCCAACAGCACGACTTGGCGGTGGCTGACCAGGCGATCCGCGACCGCACCGCGCAGGTCAGTGACCTTCAGACGGAATTGGCCCGGTGGGACGATCCCGACTACGTGAAGACCCAAGCTCGCGAACGCCTCGGCTGGGTGATGCCGGGCGAGACCGGCTACCGCGTGATCGGCGAGGACGGCGAGCCGCTCGGGGGCGGGGTCACCATCCAAGCCGATCAGCAGTTGCCGGCCGGAGAGCACGAACCCATGTGGTGGGACCGGCTGTGGGGCTCGATCGAGACCGCCGACGCCCCAGCGCGCAAGATCTCGAAGCGCTGAGTTCGCCGTTGCCGCGGTGCGACAATGGCTCGGTGCCAGGACTCGAACCCATGTCAGCCGCGGACGAGCTGGCCATCGCCGACCAGCTGGGACGCCCACCTCGCGGTGTGGCGGGCATCGCCTGGCGGTGTGCCGACGGACACCCTGGAGTGGTCGCTACGCAGCCGCGACTGCCGGACGGCACGCCCTTCCCCACGCTGTACTACCTCACCTGCCCAAAGCTGACCGCAGCCTGCTCCACTCTGGAAGCCAGTGGGCTGATGGCCGCGATGACCGAACGGCTCGGAGTGGACGATCAGCTGGCGACCGACTACCTCGCCGCGCACGAGTCCTACCTGGCCGACCGTGAGCGGCTGGGTCAGGTACCCGAGATCGCGGGCATCAGCGCGGGCGGCATGCCGGTAAGGGTCAAGTGCCTGCACGTGCTCGTCGGGCACTCACTGGCCGCGGGCCCGGGGGTGAACCCGTTGGGCGACGAAGCGGTGGCGTTGCTGAGGGGCGATGGCGTCCCTTGCCTGGAACGGTGATGGCTGAGCTCTACGCCGCCATCGATTGCGGCACG
This sequence comes from Propionicimonas sp., assembly GCA_049688555.1. GTDB lineage: Bacteria > Actinomycetota > Actinomycetes > Propionibacteriales > Propionibacteriaceae > Propionicimonas. Next base: position 6,671 of record JBAVKY010000118.1, on the reverse strand, counting down.
AACTCGGTCCGGCTCTTGGTGGCAGGAGTCGAGCAAGGCCGGCTCGTCGAGGTTGACCGTCGGCTCCACATCACCCGGCTGGGCCAGGGCGTCGACGCCACCGGGCGGTTCCATCCCGAGGCGCTGCGGCGCACCCTGCTCGCCATGGGCGACTTCGCCGCTCAGCTGGACGCTCTGGGGGTGCGTCAGCGCCGGGTGGTCGCGACGTCCGCGGCGCGGGACGCCGCGAATTCGGGGGAGTTCTTCGCAGGGGTTCTCGCCGTGCTCGGGGCGCCTGCCGAGGTCATTTCTGGGGAGGAGGAGGCTCGGCTGTCCTGCTTGGGAGCGTTGCGAGGCCTGAGCGGGCTGGGCCAGCCCGAGCTGGACCACCCGGTGCTGGTGATGGACATCGGTGGCGGATCGACCGAACTCGTGATTGATCGGGCGGTGTCCCTCGACGTGGGCTCGGTGCGGTTGCGGGAGCGGTTCCTGTCCGGCGACCCCCCGACTCCGACTGAGGTCGCGGCGGCCACCGCCTATGTGGACGGCCTGCTGGACGCTTCGGGGATCGATTTCGCAGGAGTGGCGACCTGGGTCGGGGTCGGCGGGACAGCCACCAGCCTGTCGGCCCTGGCCCACGGGCTGCCGGTGTACGACCGTGATGTCGTGCACGGCTCGGTGGTCTCAAGCGCTGCCCTCGCGGCGCTGGCTGAGTCGTTGATGAGCATGCCGATTGCGCAGGTGTCGGCACTGCCAACCATGGTTCCCGGTCGGGCGGACGTGATCTGCGGCGGCGCGCTGATCTGTCAGCGGGTGGGTCGACGGGTCGACGTCCCGCTGCTGGTCAGTGAGGCTGACATCCTGGACGGCATCATCTGGGGGCTGGCAGGCGAACAGTGAGGGTTGCGCAGAGTCCTGCCACGATGCTCGGATTCCTCGTTGACTAGACTCAGCGGCGGCCCCCATGGCCCAACCGGCAGAGGCAGGCGGCTTAAACCCGCCCAAGTATGGGTTCGAATCCCATTGGGGGCACCCCTCGAAATCCACAGGGACGACGTGTGTCGCCGTGACGACAACTGTTTGGTCGGTTAGGGGGCGCTGATGTCGGCGCTCTGGAGGATGAGTTGATCGTTGCCGAACACGGCAGCGATCTGGAGGTGTCCCCCGATGGCCTGTACGTAGCGGGCGATCACCTCAACGGTTGACACGTGGGGCTTCGGCAGGGCCAGAGGGTGTTCAGCTTTCGGCTCTGGCGCAGGCCGGGCTTCGTCAGTTGACCGTGGCGATACAGGTGGCCGCCGGGAATGTTCCGTTGAACTGCTGCCCGTTCGAAACCTGACTGGCGAGGGCCTTGTCGCCCACCTTGATATTGCACGACACCCGGATGTCGTCCTCGTCGAACTGGCTGTAGGCGGCGACCTGCACCTGGACGGCGCTACCGGCCGGCACATCGGTCAACGTCCGTGTCATCGTCTCTTCGGTCGTCTGCTGCGATGAGACTCCGGCCGAGGAGGTCACGATCACGGTCACGGGTGCGTTCTGGCTGGTGTAGATCGACACGGTTCGCAGTGCCGGCGGCGTCGGCGGGACAGCCCCCGTCGGCGGCTGGTTGGCGAGTATGGCGGTCAGGATCAGGCCCGTGACCGCCAAGCTGAGGACGGAGAGGGCGACGTAGATCCTGTTGGGCACCTTGATGATGACGGGAGCAGCTGGGGGTGTCTCGGTCACTTCGGTTCCTTTGGGTGGGGCGGCATCACCGGGCCGCGACAATGCGCTTGCGCATGGGGGTTCCTCCCTTGGAGTGATCGTCCCAAAGAAGGTGTGCGGTTGCAGCGGAACCGGTCAAGCCGCGACGGTGCGGCCGCGGGCGGAAGGCCCGGCGATGCGACGGCAGTTGGGATCCTGACAGCTGTGGACGTCTTCGAGCGCCTCATCATCGAGGGCCGAGCCGCTCTGGAGGATCGCCATCCGCAGCGGGCGGCCCGTATCGCGTCACAGGCGAGGGCCGCCGCGACATCACCGTCCTATCCGTATCGGATGCCGCATCTGGGGCAGTTCGCTGTCTGCGGGGCGACCACGGCCTGGCATGCCGGGCAGTGCCAGACGGTGCCTGGCGCGGGGGGCCACAGGTGCAGTCCACAGCGTGCACACGCACGCTCTCCGGGCAGTCCGGCGCGCGCACACCTGGGGCACGTGGGTGCGGGCCACAGGACAGCCTGGGGGCGCAGCAGCTCGGCGGTTCCGGGCATGGGCCACGCGGACTGTGAAACCGGGGCTTCGCCCGTCAGGGCTGTCGTTGGTCCGGCGCCGGGCCCCGCTGTAGGAGCGGCCGGTCGTCTGGGCACAAAGGCTGGGGCCACTGCGGACGGGCCCTGCTGATCGGCGCGGCGCCTGCGGCGTACGACGATGATGACGACCGTCGCCAGGACCACGGCCAGCACCAGGGCACCCATCGCCAGGCCGGCCACGACCAGGATCGGCTCCAAGCCAAAGCCGGCGTCGGGTTCGGGTGTGCCGATCACGACAGGTGCTATCAGGCCGCCTCCGGCTCGTTCAACCGCGGCGGAGTAGTGGCCCTGATCGACATGCAGGGTGAGGGTCTCGTCGGCGGTCACCTGAAGGGGATACACGTACGCCGTGGAGCCCACGATCCTGGTGAGATGCGTGGTGCCGTCCTGGGTGGCCCGCATCCGCAGGGTGTACGTCCCGGCGCTCGTCCACACCATGCCCCAGGTGTCCGTGGCCTCCTCGTACTGCGGCAGAACGAAGAATGGGGCGTACCCGTAAAGGCTGGCAGAGTCCTGGTCGAGCGTCATGACGTTCGTACCGTCGTCCCACGTGATGTCCAGTGGGGACGAGGAGATCCAGGTGTCCGGATCGTCCTTGTCGACCGTCTTCGGCAAGTCCCCGAAGATGGTGGGGACCTTGGTGCCTGCTGGCGGTGGCGGGGGCGGCTGAATCGCGGGCTTGATCGTCACGCGGCTCTGATAGAGCCAGGAGCCGATGCTCGCACCCATGACGTTGTAGCAGTACTTCGACGGGTCGTCGGGCGACCCGAAGATGCGCTTGCGGGCGACCGACTCAATCTCGTTGGTCAGTCTGGAGTAGAGCGTCTGATTGGCGGGCAGTTCCAGATTGGGATCGGTCGCGAGCATGCTGGCGAGTTGCTGGGAAAGCTGGGTGATCTGGTCGTTCAGTTTGTCGTCGGTCATTGAGACGAGCGTGTAGGCGCCCCAGGTGCCACGGGCCTGCATCTCGAAGTACGCGGTGCCGAACAGGTGGTACCACGATCCGGTGTTCTGACCAACGCCCAACGGCGCCGGATCCACCAGCGGAGTCAAGTATTGGGTGAGGAAGTCCGGGTTGAATTCGACCATGGTCCACTCGACGTCCACGTTGCCCATGGTCTCTTCGGAGCGGGCCAGGGAGCGCAGGGTGTTGTGGGCCAGTAGCAGCGCTTCCTTGACATCGCCCTTGCGTTGCCTGAGCGCGAGATAGAGCACCTCCCCGGGCGTGACTTTCCGGGTCCCGGATCGTGCCACGTTCCAGATGTCCTCGTAGAGCGCCCGCTCGGTGCCCTGCGTGACCTCGCCCGCTGGTGGCATCCTTTTCGTCCACTTCGCCCGGTCGGCGTCCGAGGTGAACACGAACTGCCTGTTGATCACGGAGGTGGCGCCCCCCTGGTTCCCCAGCCATCCGAGCGCCGGCAGCGTACCGAGAATGTTGTCCTGGGCGAACGCGCCGCTCTGGCTGACGGTCTCGTAGCGCGTGATCGCGTCGTCGAACTGCTTCTGGACGTCCGCGTACCCCAGCGTCATCGGAAGGTTCTGTGCGGGATCCAGTGAGTACGCCGACACCGCCTCGGGACACGGCGGCAGGCCGGGCGCGCTGGTCGGTGCTGCCGACGGGGCCGCCGAGTTGGAGATGGTGGCCGTGACCGCAACCTCGTGCACGAGACCATCGCGAACCGGGCTGATGATCAAGCCCAGGGTCAGGTAGTTCTCGCGCTCGGGATGAGGGAGTGTCAGCATGAATTCCTGGCGCCAGACGCCTCGAGGCACGTCGAAGGCCAGAGTTGGTGCGCTGCTCCCGCCGAGCGACACACCGAGGAAGCCCGCGGTCGAGTCTTCGGTCCCGGTGGCGAAACCGCTCACCGTGATCGGACCGCCGGTCCATTTCGCACTGGGGTAGTCCCGTTCCGCGCCATAGAGCGCGTACAACGGGTCATTGGGATCCAGGTCGTGGAATGGGCCCAACTCGACGCCGGTCACGGAAAAGGTCAACTGCACGCCGGCGAACCCCGAGTCCGGGAAAGTCACAGTGTCGACCGCGTTCGCACGGGTTGCGCTTTGAGGGCAAATGATCCCGGTCAGCAGGAGCGCCGCAAGAACCAGCCGAGCAATGATCCGGAATCCGGGCATGGCCCACCTACCTCTCGGTAGCAATACCAGCTGCGAAACTGGCGCGACCGGGGGAAATCCACTCCCGGAAGCACGAGTGTGCTGCGCGGGCATTGTACCGCGTGACAGGGAAGCCTGACGTGTCCATCCCCTCGTTGCCCGCCACCGTGCCCATCGGTGGGATCCGGCGACCCGCAGCTGGCCGCCGACCAGGCGGGCCGCTTCGGCTGGTAGCCCGGCGGGGGCCGGTTCGTCCAGGTAGCGGTTGATCGAGGGCGCCAGTCGCACCAGGCCGTCGCGGTCGAGGGGGTCCTCATGCTCCGACGACATCCCAGGACGGACGCACCAGCAGTGCTGGGTTCCACACCGGGGCGCGTCCGGGGAAGCCGCGGTCTTCGCTTGGAGTGTTGACCGTTGTGGGGCTGGCCTTCGCGCAGAGTCGGGAGCGGTCGTAGGCTGGTCGCCCCGGGGATCGATGCCCCACGAGCCGGGAGGACAGTATGACTTTGCAGCGCCTTGCAGAACTCGATCTTTCCTCGTTGGTTGACGGTCCGCTATATCCTTCCCCGGTCGCCTGGGAGGATGAAGTCTCTACTTCTTGATGCTCGACCGTTTCTCGGACGGCAAACGAGCAGGGGTTCCGGGGCAACGACGGCGCCAGGGTCATCGGCGGGACTACCCCGCCCTTCCGACCCACTGACGCCGGGAACGCCGTGACGACCGAGAATGACGCCCGCGCCTGGCGTGAGGCGGGGTACCGCATCGGCGGCGGTACGCTTCGCGGGCTGGAGGGCAAGCTGGGCGGCGGTACGATTCGCGGGCTGGAGGGCAAGCTGGGCTACCTGAAGCGGATGGCCGAGTGCGCCAGGTGAATGGCTCTCTCTGCCCTCCACCGCCAGATGGTCCAAAAGAACGGAGCGCCGCCAACGTCGCACTGTTGGGTCTCTGACAGCTCGAGCGCCCTTGCCGTGTCGGAACTCGAGCGGTCCTGACCCGGGTCAATGCTCACCTCGACCCAGCAACCACCTGACGCGCATTGCTTGTTGATCTGGGTGACTCTCGCACCCGGAGGCAGCGCCAAGTCGACCGGAGGAACGGCTCCCTCGTCGACGTCGAGCCACAGCGGGGCGACGACAAGGAGCCACACGAAGATGAAGCCAACGGCGACCGTCGCAGTTCTCAGCGCCTGCTTACCCGCCATGCCCGAATCCAAGGGCTTCCGCGAATGGAGGCGGGCCGCCCCCTTCTGCTCGCCTCGAGTCATCCGGTAGCCGGGGCGAGGATAGGCTTCGGCTGAGTATCGCGCCGCCCGTCCCTGCCGCAGGCATCGTGGTCGATCGTGCCGAATGCAGGATGTCCTGCAAGCCGCCCGCCCGAAGTGGTGAGTGGCATTCCCGGCCCAAGGACGACGAGCGCGAATGGTTGGGTGGCGTTCGGTGCCGAACAACCGAACGCCGAGAGCGAGTATCCGTTCGACTCGAACTCGAAAGCCGGATCTGCCTGCTGGTCAGGGCCGTCCTCCCACTAGCGGACTGGGCGCAGTTCGAACTCGCCTGGCTCGAGGATCGTCAGGAATCCACAACATGGGCAGGGGAAGGTGGGGACGGCGCCATGATCGAGTCGCGCTCGTGTAGCCGCAGGCGCACGGACACCACGTGTGGTGTACCGGGCTCGCGAAGGACCTCTTCGACCGCGAGACGCCCCATTTCCTGGTAGGGAAGCTCCATGCTGGTCAGGCCTGGATCCAGCCACCAGGCCACCTCGGAATTGTCGAAGGAGATGACCGAGAGATCGCGAGGAATTACCAGCCCCGCGGCCTGTGCTGCCTGGTAAACCCCCATTGCTGTCCGGTCGTTCATGGCGATCACTGCGGTCGGCCAATCGGCAGGGTCTGTGTCAGCTAGTTCCGCTGCGAACGCCTCCCGGGTTTGCGGGGGCCACCAGTGGCTCGCCACATGATGAGCCAGGACGCAACCGTGAACAGACAGGGTTTGGACCACCCCCTCGCGGCGAACAGAGCCGGCGTACGGACCCGTGGCCAGAGCCTCGCCCACCAACCAGATCCGCGGGCCGTGACCGGCGGCGATCAAATGGTTGACGGCGACCGCCGCGGCGGCCCGATCATCTGGCACGATGACCGGCCATTCCGACTCGGAGTCCGAGCAGTTGAGCAGCACTCCCCTTTGGGTGTTTGCGAGCGCGGGAGCTTCAACCTCTCGGGTCGCCATGGCTGCGAAGACAAACTTGTCCACGCCGCGTTGGGTGAGTTCGGCGATGACCGCGGTCTGGTGG
>JBAVKY010000117.1:0-2912 GCA_049688555.1 Propionicimonas sp. | reverse complement strand
ACCTCCACCTGGTCCACCCAGGCGACGTCCCGCAACTTCTCCGGAGATCGGGCGAGCACCACGACCTGATGCCCGTGGAGCAGCAATTCGGGGACGAGGCGGCCGCCGACATATCCGGTGGCACCGGCCACCAGGCAACGCTTGGGTGTGGTCACTCGGCCATTGTGCCCCGGCGGTGGTGGCCCGCCCAGCCCCGGGACCGGATGTTGCGGACGGCGAAACATCCGGGCGGAGGCCGGACGTCGCGGGCTCCACCCGCGTGGGAACCGTCGTTGCGGTGAGCGTGACGGCAACCCGGTCCGGAGCCGTTGCCGCCCAGGCTCCCTCGATTGCATGGAATCGTGCCCCTGAGCCATCGTCGTCATGGCAACGTTGCGCCATGACCACCACCGACCATGGCCACCTGTTCCCGGGAAAGTTCTTCATCAGCACCGCCCTGGATGCGTTGGAGACCAAGACATCCATGGCTGGGCAGCTCGCCCGGCGTTACCTGCAGCGGGCGGCGATGGCCGGCGTCCTGATCGGCGTCTTCTACGCCACCTACTACTCCGTGCTCGCCGCGTTCGACCAGGTCGCCGTCGGCGACCAGTCCTTGCACGGAGTCGGACGGGTCGCGGGCTCGTTGGCGTTCGGCTGGGCCCTGGTCTTCATCTACTTCTCGAAGTCGGAACTGCTGACCTCGAACATGATGATCGTCTCGATCGGTGCGTACCACAAGCGGGTCGGCTGGGGTCAGGCGATGCGACTGCTCGGCCTATGCTTCCTGGGCAACGCCCTCGGCGGCCTGTTGATGGCGGTCCTCTTCCGCTTCAGCACCCTCCTCAAGGGCGAGGTCCTGGTGGAGATGGAACACTCGGTGGCGGCCAAGCTCGGCTACATCACCGCCGGGCCGGCTGGCTGGGGTGACCTGTTCGTGCGGGCGATCCTGTGCAATCTGATGATCAACGTCGCCATGCTGTTCGTCTACAACGGGTTCGTCCGGGACGACCTGACCAAGAGCCTGACGATGATCATGGCCGTCTTCATCTTCGCGTTCCTCGGCTTCGAGCACTCCGTGGCCAACACCGTGCTGTTCACGATTATCGGCCTCATCGAAGGGATCGACGTCGGCTTGGCCACCGCGAACGTGGTGATCGCCCTCATCGGCAACTTCGTCGGCGGCGGATTACTGATCGGCCTGTACTACGCCTACGTCAACGACGATCGCAAGTACCTGCGCAAGGCGGAAGGTGTCGAAGCCTGACCTGGAAGGGCGGGGAGAACACACCCCGTCGTCCTCGGCTGGCCGACGAGTGCAGGCCCGACGCAACGGCATCGGCCGATCCCTCCGCGGCTGAGGCCGTCGCGTGGTCCGACTCTACGAATCCGAGCCTGAATCGGCACCGTCGAGAGGGGCTCCTGCCCTTGCCCTCTTGATGACGACGTCATGCTCATGTGGTTAAGGTGATGAGGACACACCCATGAGGACATGGCATGGGATAGTGGGGCCATGACCGAAGAGAGTCCTCAGGACGCGTTGGCGGACGTATCGTTGGCGGACGCCTCGCCGGCAGGATCGCTGCAGATCGCCTCGGCACCGGAGTCGCAGGCTGGTGAGGCCGCCGGCGACGACCGTCTCCCGGACTGGACTCTCCCGGACGTGTCCACCCTGGATCCGGCCGTGCTGGAGCGGCTGGTCACGCACCTGACCCGGGTCACGCCCGAAGGACGGCGCAAGGCCGCCCAGGACCCGGCGACACGGATGTACCTCCAGGCCGGCTTGCGGCTGCTCGAGCAGCAGGTCACCGCTCCTCGCGAGGAACCTCCGGCGGACGACGACCGGCACAGCCAGCCCCACCCCTTCCTGACCTGGCTCTCGCGGAACCGGGTCGCCGCGGAAACCCTCAACGAACCCGAGGACTCCGGCCTCCCCCGGAAGGGCACCCAGGCCGGCTTGCGGGACCGGTGGGAGCCGCACAGCGACTTCCTCGCCGACGTGCTGGCCGTGGCGCTGACCGCCGACAACTGGGGCAAGGCGGTCACGGACAACGACACGCTCTGGGATGCCCTGGGCGAACATCCGGACTTCGTCCGCGTGGTCAGCGAGGTGGCCTACCTCGACCTGGCCGCGCTGGACCGTGCTGCCGGTTTCCGGATCCAACTGCTGGCCGCCGCAATGGCCGGGCGTGACGAGGTCGTCCGCTCGTCCCTGCGGGGCTTGTACCAGTCGATCATCCAGCGGCGGGCCGCCATGTACGCGGCGGTCTTCGAAGCGCGGGGTCTGCGCCTTCGGCCGGGATTCACCTTCGCCCAGATGAGCGAGTTGCTGTCGGCCCTCACCGAAGGACTCGCCCTGCGACTGGTGGTGGACGGCGACGCGCCGGTGATCGATCACGGCAGCCGGGAGTCCCTGCTGGGCCTCGGCGCGTTCGCACTGATGGCGGCGACCGTGGACTTCACCGGCGACGGCCAGCCCGTGGACGCCTTCTTCCGCGGCGCGTTCGGCCAGGGTGCCGCCGCGGACCAGGACCCAACCTCAGCCGCGGGCTGAGGCCCCGATCCGGGCGGAGATCGCCGCAGCGGCACGCCGCACCGCGACCACGACGGCCTCGCGTGCCGGCTCGGTGATCTCGGCCGACGGATAGGTGACCGCCACCCCGGCGACGGGGTGCCCGGTGTGGTCGAGCACAGCCACGGCCACCGAGGAGAAGCCTTCGGTGACGCTCCCCTCCTCCAGGGCGTAGCCGCGACTGCGGGTCTCAGTGAGCAAGGCGCGCAGTTCACTCAGCGACGCGGGGCCCCGTCCGTGACGCTGGACCATCGGCGTCCCGGCCGGGTACACCGCCCGGAACTGGCTCTTGGGCAGCGCGGCCAGCATCGCCAGGCCGCTCGCGGTCACCTCGGCCGGGAGCCGGACGCCGACGTCGGTGACC
>JBAVKY010000116.1:0-1763 GCA_049688555.1 Propionicimonas sp. | reverse complement strand
TCACGGCTTCTCGAAGCCGCGTCGGCAGATCAGCGCCTGGTCTAGGTACGGCGTCGAGAGCACGGAGGCAACCGCGGAGCGCGCGGACCGCATTAGCCAAACTACGCTTGACCGGGGCCGCCGTCTGCCGACTTGGGTTACCGGTTGGCGGTTTTGTCGCCAGTTGCTCTCGCAACGCAAACAACGGGTGCAGGCGCATTTCTACGTGATTGATCTTGGCAAAAAGGACTCCTTTCGCGAGACCTATAACCTGTTGGTCAACAAGGAGTTATGGGTTCATCGGAAAGGAGTCCGAAATGTGCGTGCAGGAAATCATGTCGGCGATTGTTACGAAAGTCAAGACGGTTTTGGAGAGGGCGGAAGAGGTACTCGATGGAAAGCTGTCTCCTCAGCAGGCGGAACGAGTGAGTCGGGTCTTGACCGAGGTCGCCTCCACGGCATGGGTGGAGGGATTCCGAACCTGGTTGGAGGGGCAGGAGATCGACGCCCCCACCGTGGAAGTGGACGGGGAAACGTGCCGTTTCAAGCTCCAGAGCGAGAAGGACTTTCTGACGCCGGGAGGTTGGATGCGGCTTAGCCGTCGCCTGTATCAGCGGGATGAGGGCGGGCCGTGCTACGTTCCGCTGGATGCCGCCTGGGGGATGGAAGGGCAGTTTGCCACCGTGGAGGTCCGCGATGCGGTGTTGTTCTCCATGGCCTTGTCCACGGCGCAGGAAACGGAGACGTTGCTGAAGAAATGCGCCCTGTTTCGGCCTGGTGAGACAGCCATCAAGACGATGGCCCGTCAGATGGGCCAGTGGCTGGAGGAACAGGAGGACCAGATCCTTCCGGCGATTCGGCGGGAAGAGACCGTGCCGGAGGGGACCCGGGTGGTGTGTGCGAGCCTGGACGGGACGAACGTGTTGTTGGCGGAGCACGGCAAGAAGCGGGGGCGACCTGCGGAACGTCCGCTTCCCGGCCGTGGGGCCGAGGAAGGTCCGACGTGTTACAAGAACGCGATGGTGGGGAGCATCAGTTTGTACGGAGCGGTGCCGGAAGGGGCGGTGTCGCCGGAGCGTTTGCTCAGCCGCTATGTGGCGCGGATGCCGGAGGATCGTTACCCGACGTTGAAGGCGAAATTCGAGCAGGAGTTGCAGGCGTTGGAAGATCGCCTGGACGATGCGGTCGTCCGGATCGTGCTGAACGACGGGGCGCGCGGTCTATGGGAGTACGTGGACCAGACGCCGTTGTACGACCACTACGAGAAACTGGTGGACTACCACCACACTACGGAACACCTCTCCCGGGCGGCGGAGGCGTTGTTCGGCAAGGGTTCGGAAGAAAGCCAGCGATGGTACGACCGCTATCGAGAGATCCTGAAGGAAGACGACCACGGAGCCCGGAGTGTGATCCGCTCCATGGACTACTACGGCGATGCGCGGAAGTTGTCGAAGTCGCGACGCGAGGCGCTGCGTGTGGAACGGACATTCTTCGTGAACAATCAGCATCGGATGCAGTATGCCCGATTTCGCCGCAGTGGCTGGCCCATCGGGAGCGGTCCCGTCGAGGCCGCCTGCAAGAGCGTGGTCAAGACTCGCCTTGGCCGGAGCGGGATGCGATGGACGCGAAGTGGAGGCCAGCACATCCTCACCCTGCGGACGTATGTCAAATCAGGCCGCTGGGATGCGATGTGGAAACGATTCAAACGAATGCAACGCGGGCCTCGCTACTCCGTAGCCCCGTAGAAACGCGCCGGCACCCTTTCCTAACGCCAACAATGGAAG
>JBAVKY010000115.1:0-2105 GCA_049688555.1 Propionicimonas sp. | reverse complement strand
ACGTTGGACAGCTCAGCGAGATGGCGCTACCGCCGTGTCACGCCTTCTTCCAGTTCTACGTCGCAGACGGCAAGCTCTCCTGTCAGCTGTACCAGCGCTCGGCCGATATCTTCCTCGGCGTGCCCTTCAACATCGCCTCTTATGCCTTGCTGACCCACCTGGTGGCCCAGGTCACCGGCCTGGCGGCGGGTGACTTCGTCCATACCCTCGGTGACGCTCACCTCTACACCAACCACCTCGACCAGGCCCGGTTGCAGCTCACCCGCGAGCCGCGAGCGCTGCCGACGTTGCGGCTCAACCCCGACGTGACCAGCATCGACGGCTTCACCCTGGCCGACATCGAGGTCACCGATTACGACCCGCACCCGGGCATCAAAGCCCCCATCGCGGTCTAGGCCCAACCATGAAGATCATCGCCATCGCCATCGTGGGCGCGAACGGCGTCATCGGGGACGGCGAGCGCCAGCCGTTCGAAATCGCCGAGGACTGGGCCAGGTTCAAGCAGGTTACGAGCGGACATCCGCTGATCATGGGTCGCCGCACCCATGAGGCCATCGGTCTGTGGCTGCCTGGCCGGACCACGATCGTGGTCACCAGCCGTCCCGAGTCGATTGAACTGCCCACCACCCCGCGGGCCGCGGGTTATGCGGTCAGCTCGCTGGCGGCTGCTCTCGACCTGGCCCGCAGCCTCGACGACGAGGTCTACGTCGCCGGAGGCGGCAGCATCTACGACCAGGCGTGGTCACAGCTCACCGACCTCGACATCACCGAAGTGCACGCTGCGGCTGCCGGCTCGGTGCGCTTCCCCGTGATCGACCCAGCCCTATGGCGGGAGGTCTCACGCGCGCCGCGGGAGGGCTTCGCTTTCGTCCACTACACCCGACGCGACAAGGAGTGATCCGATGGCGGCTGGGGTGCGCACCGCAGCGAGCATCCTGCACCTCGACCTCGACGCCTTCTTCGCCGCTGTCGAGCAGCGCGACAAACCGTCGCTGCGGGGCAAGCCAGTCATCGTCGGCGGCATCGGGCAGCGAGGAGTGGTCGCGACCGCTTCGTACGAGGCCCGCGTGTTCGGGGTGCATTCGGCGATGCCGATGCACGAAGCGAGGCGTCGGTGTCCGAATGGTGCCTTCCTGGCAGGTCGGTTCGACGCCTACCGTGCCAGCAGCCGGATCGTCATGGCGCTGTTGCGGGAGCTGTCACCGCTCGTGGAGGCGTTGAGCCTCGATGAGGCCTTCGTGGATCTCGCCGCCGGAGCGACGTGGTCGCTGGAGGAGGCCGATCTGCTCGACCTGGCCGCCCGGGTGCGCGTCGAGCTGACTCATCGGACGGGTGGACTGACAGCCTCGATCGGCCTCGGCGCCTCGAAGTTCATGGCGAAGGTGGCCAGCGAACTCGCGAAGCCCGACGGCGTGCGTCTGGTACCGCCCGGTGCTGAGGCCGCCACGATCGCCCCGCTGCCGGCCCGTGCGATCCCGGGCGTTGGACCGGCGACCATGGAGCGGCTCGCCCGCCTCGGGGTCGCGTGGGTGTCTGACCTACAGGGCCTGTCGCAGGCGGAGTTGGTGCGTGAACTGGGTCGGTCCGCTGGGGAGAACCTGTTCGAACTGGCCCAGGGCCGTGACGAGCGTCCGGTGGAGGCGGAACGGGAAACCAAGTCGATCTCAGTCGAAGACACCTTCGAGCACGACCTGACCGATCTGACCAGCTTGGCCGGTGTGGCGGCTCGCCAGGCAGCGCAGGTGGCGGAGCGACTTGCCGCTGCCCACCTGTTCGCCCGGACGGTCACGCTCAAGGTCCGGTGGCCGGACTTCTCAGCGATCACCCGCTCCCGGACGCTTTTGGGCGCCACCGATCGTCCCGAGGTGATAGGTCGGGTGGTGCGCGGCCTGCTTGAGGAACTGGACACCCACGCAGGGGTGCGCCTGCTGGGAGTCGGGGTGTCCGGGTTGGCAACGGTTGCCCAGGAGGCCCTGTTCGACGTCGATTCCGGCGAACCGATGGTAGTGGAGGAGCGCGCAGCCCCGCCGACTCGACGTGCCTGGGCGTGGCTACCCGGAGTGGACGTCGTGCACGACCGCTACGGTCCGGGGTGGGTGTGGGGG
>JBAVKY010000114.1:0-1797 GCA_049688555.1 Propionicimonas sp. | reverse complement strand
GATCTGACCCAGCCCACCCGCAGCGCCCTCAGACCCTGGTCTGAGGGCGCTGTGCTGCACCCTGAGGTGCCGGCGACGGACAAGGGGGTTCCCGACCCACCGGAAGCGGCTAGCGTGGTTCCGTGGGCGAGTCTGGAACACCGATCGAGCTCGACGCGATCGAGCAGCGGGTGCTGGGAAGCCTGTTGGAGAAACAGCGCACCGTGCCGGCCACCTACCCGCTGAGCCTCAACGCGCTCAGGATGGCCTGCAACCAGACCACCAGTCGCGACCCGTTGACCAGCTACGACGAACGAACGATCATCGCCGCGATCGATCGCCTCAAGGGTCGCGGCCTGGTGCGTACGGTCTGGACGGGAGGCGGCTCGAGGGTCCTGAAGTTCCACCAACTGCTCGACGAGGTGTTGTCGCTGCAGCCTGAGGAACGCGCGCTACTCACCGTCCTGCTGTTGCGCGGACCACAGTCCGCCGGCGAGTTGCGAACCCGCACCGAACGACTCTTCGGCTTCGAGGACAAGCTCGCCGTCGAGGCGAGGCTGCACTCCATGGCCGCCCTGCCGACGCCGATGGTCCGGGAACGCGCGAGGCGGCCCGGACAGCAGGACCCTCGGTGGATCCACCTGCTCGGCCCGGTGGAATCCGAGGCGGCCGCGACAGGCGAAACCGACCGGGAGGTCGTACTGGCGCACGGAGTCACCGCTCGGAACGCCGCTGTGGTGGCCGGCTATGACGCGGTTGCCTCGGCGTACGCGGAGCAGTTGCGCGATGAACTGCAGGAGAAGCCGTTCGACTGCTGGCTGTTGGACCGAATGGCCTGCCTGGCAGCGGGTCCGGTGGCCGACGTCGGCTGCGGTCCCGGTCAGGTTGCCGGCTACCTCGCTGAGGCAGGGGCGGCCGTCAGCGGGTTCGACCTTTCACCGGGAATGGTGGCGCAGGCCCAGGCCGAGCACCCGGAGATCCCGTTCGAGGTGGCGGATCTCACGCGATTGCTGCGCCCGCGGGACGCGGCGGGCTGGGCGGGGATTGCGGCCTGGTATTCCCTGGTGCACCTCGCCCCCTCGGAGCTGCCCGCCGCCGTGACAGGGCTGGCGCGCACCCTGGCCGTCAATGGTTGGCTGATGCTCGCGGTGCAGCTCGGCGCCGACGTGCGGCACCTCGACGAACTGATGGGCACCGCGGTGGATCTCGACGTCGTGCTCCATGACCGCGATGACGTCCTGGCGGCCGTTCACTCCAGCGGACTGGTCGAGGTCGAGTGGTATGTCCGCTCCCCCTACGCCGGAGTCGAAACCGGGACCGATCGCCTGTACGTGGTAGCGCGGCGGCGCGCCTGATCGTTCGGGTTCGGCAACGTCGCCGAACCCGAGCGATCACGGTAAGCTACGTGACCGTAAGTTACGGCCAATCTTGGAGCGCCCATGTCCTTCCCCGGCCGGCCCGTCACCGCCGCCACCGCCGCCGTCCGCCGAGCGCGCGACTTCCTGTTCGAGCACGCCTACGACTACGACGGTGCCGTCAGGGGCTTCCGCTGGCCGGAACTCACACAGTTCAACTTCGCCTTGGAATGGTTTGACGTCGTCGCCGGGGAGCATCCCGACCGGGCTGCCGTCACGATCGTCGATCCTGACTTCACCTGGCAGAGTTGGACGTACGGGGACCTCGCCGAACGCTCCGACCGCATCGCGAACTGGTTCACCGCCATCGGCCTGAAGCGCGGCGATCGAGCCATCGTGATGCTGAACAATTCCATCGAGATCTGGGACGTGCTGCTGGGGCTGCTCAAGGTGGGAGCGGTGG
>JBAVKY010000113.1:0-4183 GCA_049688555.1 Propionicimonas sp. | reverse complement strand
GTGAACCTGAGAATCACATGAAAATATCGAACAGACCTTCGAATCGCTAGTTCATTGCCGCAGTGCGGCGCGGGCAGCGCTCACGACGGCCGTCTCGATGCGGGCGAGCACGGCGGAGTCCAGTTTCCAGCGCTGCCAGTACAGCTGCACGTCCAGGGGTGGCCCGCCGAGGGGGACCAGCCTGCCCTCGGCGAGGGGTGCCGCGGCTTGGTGCTGGGGGATCAGCGCCCAGCCCATCCCCAGCAGCACTGCGGCGGCGAAGTCGTTCGAGGCCGGCACGTGGTGTCGCGGCGGCAGTTCCGGGTCCACGCCCAGGGCTGCCAGGTAGCGGCTCTGCAGGTCATCGCGGCGGTCGAAGTCCACCAATGGCGCCCGGGTGAACGCCGCCGGAGTCATTCCGTCGGGGAACCAGGTGCTGACGAAGCTCGGGGCGGCCGTGGCGAGGTAGCGCATCGCCCCGAGCGGACGCACCGAACAGCCGGCGACCGGTCGAGCCTGCGAGGTGACGGCTGCGGTCACCGCGCCGGACTCCAGCAGTCCGGCGGTGTAGTCCTGATCGTCGCGGTGCAGGTCGAACATGATCTCGCCGGCCAGGGGCGCCAGGGCTGGCAGGAACCAGGTGGCGAGGCTGTCGGCGTTGACGGCCAGTGGCACCTCCAGTGGGCCGTCCGCCGCGATGCCGAGAGCGGCCAGGGCGTCCTGCTCCACAGCCTGTAGTTGCTTGGCCAGGCGTAGCACCACCTGGCCGGCGGGGGTGGGGCGGACGGGTTTCGAGCGCACCAGCAGCACCCGTCCGACCTGGGTTTCTAGGGTCTTCAACCGTTGCGACACCGCGGACGGCGTGATGTGCAGGCTGGTCGCGGCCGCGTCGAGGGAGCCGGTGGTGACGACCGCGTCGAGGGTGCTGACGAGGTCGAGGGGAAGCTTCACATTAGTGATGCTAATCCTGCGGAAGAAGCATGAGCTGTACTGATGAGCCGTGTGTGGCTAGTTTCGGACCGTGACGCACGTGTTCGCCGGGCTGGTTCTCGGTTTCTCCCTGATCATCGCTATCGGCGCCCAGAACGTGTTCGTGCTGCGCCAGGGCATCCGGCGCGAGCACGTCCTGCTGGTGGCCGGGATCTGCGCGGTGTCGGATGCCGTCCTCATCGTGCTCGGTGTATCGGGGAGCGGCGCCGCGACGACAGCCCTGCCCTGGCTGGCCGGCGTGGTCCGCTGGGCGGGCGCGGTGTTCCTGATCGGCTACGGAGTACGGGCAGCCCAGCGGGTCGTCCGGCCAGACGGCGGGGGGTTGGCCGACGATGCTGTGCGCGCTGACCCTGAGGTGCCCCAAGCGTCCGGGGTGGCGACGCTCGTCCGCCGCGATGCCGTGATGAAGGTGGCGCTCACCTGCCTTGCCCTGACCTGGCTGAACCCGCACGTCTACCTGGACACGGTGTTCCTGCTCGGGTCGGTGGCCGCGGCGCATGGGGACGGACGCTGGCTCTTCGCCGCCGGAGCGATGCTGGCCAGCGTCCTGTGGTTCTTCGGTCTGGCTCACGGGGCGCGGCTGCTGGGCCGCTGGCTAGCCACGGCGCGTGCCTGGCAGCTGCTGGACGCCGGCATCGCCGTGGTCATGCTCGGGCTTGGGGTCACCCTGGTGTTGCCTGCGAGCTGACAGCAGCGGGACAGCGTGGTCGCCGAGAATGCCGGGTACCCCGTCGTCGCCCCGGGGGCGAAGGGCGAGGTCCGCATGTTCGCGGGCCGGGTTGCTGGGTCAGTCGCTGAACGGGTCGGTGTCGTCGCGGATCGGGCGGCTGCCCCGGATGGCGAGCCAAACATCGCGGACGACGGGTGTGGCGACGTAGTAGCGGCCGCGACGTTCGCCGTGCGGTTCGAGGTATCCCAGATCCGCCAGGGTCTTGAGGTCACGACCGGCAGTCTGCTCTGAGATCTCGCTCCCCGATTCGGCGGCGATCTTGAGATATGTCGCCCGGCGAAGACGCATACCCATCGCCGCATCGTGGAGCGCTGCCAGTTGTCGTTCTTCCCGTGCGCCAACGAGGCGCTCAAGCCCGAGCCAGAGTCGCTCGGCATCGTCGATGCGTCGCCGTAGTGTCCCGGCCTGCCGCAGGTGTGCGGTCAGCGTGAACCTGATCCAGGGCCTGGTGTTCGCGCTGGGGGCCCAATGGCCGCCGCCGACGTTGGCGAGCACGTCGTAGTAAGCCTGTGTGTTGCGCCCGAGGTACTCCTCGATGCTCATGAACACCGGCGACAGGATGCCGTTCCGTGCCAGGACAAGACTCTGCAGGCAGCGGGCCATGCGGCCGTTCCCGTCCCGGAACGGGTGGATCATCACCAGATTGAGGTGCGCCATCGCAGCCTTCACGAGGAGTTCTTCGTCCCCGCTGTCGTTGATCGAGGACGCCAAGTCGGCCATGAGACCGGGAACCTCATCGACCGGTGCGCCTTCATGCAGGATCGCTTGGGTCTGCTCGTTCAGCACGTAGATCGGGCCGGCCCGCCAGCGGCCGGGCCGGTTCAGCAGCGAGTAGCCCGTCATCATGAAGTGCAGGCTCTTGATCAGGCTGACGCTGCATTCGACGTCGTTGTCGTCAGCTCGCTGGAGCACGTAGGTCATGGCGTTGCGATAACCCTCCAGCGCGAGCCGTGTTTCCTCACTCGAGTCCAGCGGCATTTCGCCCAGCGCCACGGCGGCGACATCGTCCAACCGTGCGTCGTAGCCCTCGATGCTATTGGAACCCTGGATGTTACGAGCGAACGCCAGCCTCCTCAGGGATCCGCTCCATCGGCGCGGCTCATGGAGTGAGTTGCGAAGCCGCTGTCGAAGGTTCTCGATGTCAGACAGGACGGCGAGCTCGCGCTCGTCCAAGCCAGATGATGTATAGAGCACGCCAAACCTCCGTGATGATAATTAATATACATCATGTCGATTGTTTGACAACATCATTGCATCATTGGCCGCCTTTCCTGCACCTCCCGGGCCACCGTCAGGCCAGGGTTCGACCCCTGCCCAGGCGATTGCCTCGCACGGCGTCCATCGAATGATGGATGGCGCGCCATCGAAGCGCAGCCAGGATTTTCAGACCATGGAGTTGTGCTTATCACCGCAATCGTCCTAATCACCGCAGCTCTCATCTTCTACTCGACCGGGGTGTGGTCTGAACGCCGCGCCGGGCGCCTTCGTTGGGGTCACGTCGGCCTGTTCGGCGCCGGCCTGGCGTTGGACGCCGCCGGAACAACCCTGATGACCATGATCGCCGCGGACTCCGGCCGCTCCCGGACGGGCGGCGCGGCGGGGGTGCTCAACGGTGTGATGGCGTTCACCGGCGCCGCGGCGCTCGCCTTGATGGCGGTGCACCTGGCGTGGGCTGTGGTTGTTCTGATCCGCAACCGGGAAGCTGAGCGGCTGGCGTTCCACCGGTTCTCCCTGGCCGTCTGGGGCCTGTGGCTCCTGCCCTACGTCACCGGAGCGCTCGGATCCGCCGTCTGACCCCGTCCCTCGAAAGGAGTGACCCGGCTACCCTGAACCGGGAGGAGGGAGCCGGATGAGCACCGCGTTCACCTCGTCCGTGGCAGCCCGACTGCTGCGGATCGGTCAGAGCGTCCTGTTCGTCGCGCTCCTCCTCATCGGGGTCGCGCGCGGCGTCTTGGACGGCGGTGGCTGGCCCGTGGTCATCGGGGGCGTCGTCGTCGGGGCGCTCTTCGGCGTAGGGCTGGTCGCGCACCGGAGCCTCGGACCGACAGGTCGGGCGGTCTGGGTGATCGCGCTGCTGGTCGCCACGGTCGCGCTGATGCAGGTGTCGCCCGACTTCGTCTGGCTCGCCTTCCCGGTGTGGATGTGGGTCGCCCAGGTGGCGACCCTGCCGGTGGCGCTCACGTTGACCGCCGCCAGCGTTGCCATGGTCATCGTGGTGCTTCACCAGGGCGGCCAGTCCTCGAGCGCCGCGGTGCTCGGCCCGATCATCGGCGCGCTGGTGGCCGTGGGTTTGGCGCGCGGCGCGCTCCGCCTCGAACGCGAGGGCGAGGAACACCGGCGCCTGCTGGCCCGCGTGCTGGAATCCCAGGCGGAAACCGCCGCCCTTTCGGACGAACTCGTCCGGACGCAGCGGGACACTGCCGTCCTCGCCGAACGCACCCGACTCTCCCACGACATCCACGACACCCTCGCGCAGGGCTTCTC
>JBAVKY010000112.1:0-1567 GCA_049688555.1 Propionicimonas sp. | reverse complement strand
CCTGCATCGCGGCATACGTCAGCAATTGCACCACCACGAACAGGCTGACCAGCGACGCTCCGGCGGAGAACCGCTCGGTCGCCATCACGCTGGCGACCCCGAAACTCGTCCGCTGCATCACCGCGGCCGTGTAGGCGAGGACGCCTAGCGACCACATGAACCAGGCGCGGGGGGAGTCGAGGGCAGCGCTTGTCACGGCAGCACTCTGGCACGAGATGGGCTGCAACGGGGCGTTGCTGGTGTTGGGCACGACTAGGCCATATTCACCAGCGAATGAGCTTGGGGGGCAGGTCCGCCTCCCAGCCTGAACCCTCAACCTGAACCCTCAACGGATGGACCTTGCCAGCGAGACGGCTGTTCTGATCAGTGCGGGCCCTGCTATCGTCTGACCACGAAGATGAGGGACCATCTCCTTAGGGGAATTAGCATGTCTGAAACCGAAACCGGCACTACCCAGGGCATTTCACGGCGTTCGCTAGCGGCTGGTGTGGCTTGGACTGCCCCTGCGATCTGGATGGCCTCCGCTGCGCCGGCGATGGCCGCGTCGTTGGATCTGTGGGGTTCCTGGAGGACTGCCCAGTTCAGCTGCGGCAACGGCAAGTGGTACATGGGCTTCACGGTGAACAACCCGCGGCCCGTGGCTGTCAAGATCACCACCATCACGATCGCGCGTACGACCTCCAGCTTCGGGACGTGGTCGTGGACGGGCGTCAACCAGAACGTGGCCGCGAATAGCTCGGTGGTGTTGAACGATGAAGCCATTTCCTGGCTGGGTTCCTCAGCACTGGACTTCGCGCGCTGGGGTGCCGAACCTGACTCGAACGGAGTGGCGGAAGCCAACTACTGCAAGACCGGCACCTGCACGGCGAGCAACGACACCTGCCTCTGTGGTGACGGTTCCGTCCCCACAGGGACGGGTCCTACGAACTACACCTGTCCCGGTGGCTGCCGTCTGGTCGGTCCGTGTGCCATCCTCGCCATGCAGGGTCCCTACACCGTGACGATCAGCGGCACCCAGGTGAGTGGCGCGGCGTTCACCTGGAGCACGACCCTCGTCAACAGTCTCCCGATCGCGTGTGGCGACAAGAACAACAACACCTGCGAAGGTCTGGCCACGAACGTTCCCTGACCGGGGCCGGGAGCGGACGGTTGACATCAGCCCTGACCGTGGCCGATCCCGAACCACCACAGTGAATCGCAGCGACCCATGGGGCCAGGCGTGGCCACTCCTCGAAGCCACGCCTGGCGTTCTCACGCGCTCAGCCGTCCCGGAGGTACTGATCGGGGCCACGACGGTCACCGAGTTCTTCGACGCCACCGATCGTGCGGTGCTCTTCCGGATCGACCGGCTTGGCCGGGTACTGGTCCGCGATGGTCGGGAGATCCTCGTTGACCCCGTCGCCGACGCCACCCCTGACGAGCTGGCCGGTTTTGTCTTCGGCTCAGGCATGGTCGCCCTGTTGTGGCAACGCGGATTCCTCGTGCTGCACGGGGCCGCAGCCGAGATCGAGGGACGAGGGGTGCTGCTCGTAGGACCGCCGGGGTGCGGCAAGTCGTCCCTGGCGGC
>JBAVKY010000111.1:0-6536 GCA_049688555.1 Propionicimonas sp. | reverse complement strand
AGCACCAGGTTCGGTTTGAGATCGGTCTTGGCCGACAGCAGGTAATCGGGGTTGAGGATCGCTTCACCGATGCCGTTGTAGTCGTAGTACGCCGGCGTGATCGGAGCCTGGAGTAAGACCAGCTCAGCGTCGTTGCCGGTCGTGTTGAGGGTGTTCCAACTGGTGATGGGGTACGAGATCGAGCCGACGAACTGGCCCCCTTGAACAAGCGATTCCCTGCTGGTCTCGTTGATGTCCCAACCTCCAGCGCTCGCACTGGTGCCACTGGCTCCCGGACTGGCAGCGGTACTGCCGGTCGGGGTTGGCCCGCCGCACGCTGCGAGAGCCAGCGCGAGGCCACCACCGATGAGACTCAACGCGAGCCGCTTTGCTGTCACTTCTCCTCCACTCAGTCACCGACGACCACTGGTTGGGCGATTCCCGACCGACACTACCGCCCAGGTGTCGCGAGCATCCCTGAGGCAGGTCACGGACCGCTAACAATGCCTGCCAGCGCTCACAACACCGGGAGCGGCCGGGCGAAGTGGCAAGCGGCTCGGTGATCCTCGCCCCACGATCGCAGTAACGGGACGACCGTCCGGCAGCGCTCTTGGTCGATCGCGGGCAGCCCGGCGAAGGTTGGACAGCGGGTTCGGAACGTGCACCCCGACGGTGGGTCGGCAGGACTCGGCAGGTCGCCGAACAGCATGATCCGCTGACGGTTGCGTTCCGTCACCGGATCGGGGATCGGGATCGCCGACATCAGAGCCTGGGTGTACGGGTGGGTCGGCGCGGAGTAGACCGCCGCCACCGAGCCCTCCTCCACGATGTGGCCGAGGTACATCACGGCCACCCGGTCCGCGATGTGACGGATCACTGCCAGGTCGTGCGCGACGAACAGGTAGGACAGGCCGAGGCGGGCCTGAAGATCCTCGAGCAGATTGATGATGCCGGCCTGGATGGACACGTCGAGGGCTGAGACGGGTTCGTCCAGCACCATCACCTTGGGCTCCACCGACAACGCCCTGGCGATCCCGATGCGTTGCCGTTGACCACCGGAGAAGTGCTGCGGGTAACGGTCGGCGTGGCTGGGCTCCAGCCCGACCAGCTGCAGCAGCTCGGTCACCCGGGCCTCGATCGCGGCCTTCGGATACCCATGGACGCCCATTGGCTCGGCGATGATGTCGAAGATCGGCAGCCTCGGATCGAGGGAGGCCATCGGATCCTGGAACACCACTTGCAGATTGCGTCGCAGGGCCTTGCGGGCCTTGCGTCCCAGGTGGCGGGTGTCCTCGCCGAGCACCGTGATGACGCCGTCCGTGGGCGTGGCCAGGTTCAAGATCTCCAGCAGGGTGGTGGACTTGCCACAGCCGGACTCCCCCACCAGCCCCAGGGTCTCCCCGGCCCGCAGCTCAAGGTCGATGCCGTCGACCGCGCGGACGGTGCCGATCCGGCGGCGATAGATGGCCCCCTTCATCAGCGGGTAGTGGCGCTTCAAACCCGACAGACTGAGGACGACCGGACGCTCCGCCCGCGGGATGGCCGCCAGCGGAGATTGTGCGATCGTGGGGGTCGGGAAGATCTCCGCGTGGGTCAGCGAGTCCTGGATCACCTTCTCGACCCGGTGACAGGCGGCGACGTGTCCTGGTCCATCGGTGCCCACGAGTTCCGGCTCGGTGACCCGACACTCCTCGATGGCCATCGGACAGCGCGGCTCGAAGGGGCAGCCCGGGGGCAGCTCGACGACCGAAGGTGGGTTTCCCTCCAGCACCGGCAGCGGGCCGGTGTCGCTGGCGTCCAGCCGCGGCACGGTTCCCAGCAGGCCGATGGTGTACGGCATCCGAGGCCGGTAGAAGATGTCGTCAAGACCGCCCTGTTCAACCGGGCGGCCCGCGTACATCACGGTCACCCGATCGGCCATCCCGGCGACGATCCCCAGGTCGTGGGTGATCATGATGATCGCGGCACCCGTCTCCTGCTGGGCCTTCTTCAACACCTCCAGCACCTGCGCCTGGATGGTCACGTCCAGCGCTGTCGTGGGCTCGTCTGCGATGATCACGTCGGGGTCGTTGGCGATCGCCATCGCGATCATCACCCGCTGGCGCATGCCACCGGAGAACTCGAACGGGAACGACTTCACCCGCTCGCGCGGGTTGGGAATCCCTACCAGATCGAGCAGCTCGATGGCCCGGGCCCACGCCTTCGCCTTCGACACGTCGACATGCGCCTGGACGGTCTCGGTGATCTGGTCGCCGATCGTGTAAACCGGGGTGAGGGCCGACAGCGGATCCTGGAACACCATGGCCAGTTTGCGGCCCCTCAATCGGGACAGGTCGGTGTCACTGCGGTCGAGGAGTTCCTCGCCCCCGAGCTTGATCGAACCGGTGATCCGGGTGGTGGCCGGATGCAGGCCCATGATGGCCAGCGACGTGACCGACTTGCCCGACCCCGACTCCCCCACGATCGCCATCGACTCACCCGCAAACACCGTGAAGCTCAACCCGCGCACGGCCCGGACGGGTCCAGCCTCGCTCGGGAAGGTCACCGCCAGGTTGTCGACCTGCAGCACCGGCACGGACGAGTTCGGTGTCGCTTGGCGCAGCCCTGACTGGCTCATGCCCTGCCCCCCGAGGCCGATGCCGGATCGAGCGCGTCGCGCAAGCCGTCCCCCACCGCGTTCACGCAGAGCACCAGGAACACCAGTACGACGGCGGGGCCGGTGAAGACCCAGGGGTAGGTGGTCGCCATCCGGGCCCCTTCGCCGATCAGCGTGCCCAGTGACGTGTCGGGGGGTTGCACGCCGAACCCGAAGTAGGACAAGCCGGTCTCGGCGAGAATCGCGTAACCGACGCCGAGCGTGGCATCGATGATCAGCAGCGAGGACGCGTTGGGCAAGATGTGCCGCACGATGATCCGCGCCGCCGAGAGGCCCATGAACCGCGCAGCCAGGACGTATTCCCGTTCCCGGATCGAGAGCGTGAGCGACCGGACCACCCGTGCCGACAGGGGCCACGCGAACGCGGCCAGCAGAAAGACCAGGACCATCCAGGCCGCGTCCCCCTCGGGGGCGCCGCGCGAGGCGACGGCGATCAGGAAGAAGCTCGGCACCACGAGCAGCAGGTCGACGATCCACAACATCATCCGCTCGTACCATCCGCCCACGTAGGCGGCGGAGGCTCCGACCAGCGCCGCCAGCGAGGTGGAGATCAGCGCGACCAGGAACCCGATCAGCAGCGACTTCCCCAAGCCGCGAACGGTCAGCGCCAGGACGTCACGACCGGACCTGGTCGTCCCCAGCGGGTGAGCGGAACTGGGCGGACTCAAGAACGCCGCCGTGTCGATGTCGTCGAACTTCCAATACAGCAGGTACGGACCGAACACGGCGAGGAAGAACAGGAAGACGATCCCGATGCCCCCGACCACCGCCATGCGATTGCGCAGGAAGCGCCGCCAGATGAGTTGGCGCCGATTCAGTCGCTTGGGCGCGGCCGATGCAGGGAGCGTGATGTCCATGACGTCGCCTAACCCAGCCGGACGCGGGGGTCGAGGATCGCGACCATGACGTCGGACAGGATGGCGCCGACGAGCACGCAGACGCCGGCGAAGGCCGTGACCGCCACCACCCCGTTCACGTCACGATTGGTGATGGTGTCGACGCCGTACTGGCCGATCCCCGGGAAGTTGAAGATGCGTTCGGTGAAGGTTGCCCCGATGAACATCGTGGCGACGCTGAACGCCACGTACGTGCCGGTGGGGATGAGCGCCGTTCGTAGGGCGTGCTTCATGACCGCTTTGGATTCCCGCAGACCCTTCGCCCGCGCGGTTCGGACGTAGTCCGCGCCCAGCGAATCGAGCATCAAGTTACGCTGGATCCGGCTCATCGAAGCCGCCCCGATCACGACCAACACCAGCGTGGGCAACAGCAGGTGCTGCGCCCGATCGACGAGGTCAGCAAGGGGGTAGTCGCCCACGTCCCCGGTTTCCCCGATGAATTCGAAGGTGCGGGTTCCCGTGACGTTGTTGACCCAGGTCGCCCCGATCTGGGTGACGTGACCGATGACGAAGGCGGGGGTGGAGATGATCAACAGCGAGATCCCAGTGACCACCCGATCCGGGACGCGGTACTGCCTGGTCGCCGTCCAGGCGCCGAGCGCGACCCCCAGAATGATCCCGAGCAGCGTGCCGACGACCAGCAGCCGCAGGCTCACCCACATCCGGGCGCTGATCTCGTCAGCGACGCTCACCCCCAGTGGCGAGTAGCCCCAGTCGCCGTGCAGGACTCCGCTGAGCCACGTCCAGTACCGCTGCGCCAGCGGCACGTTTTCGCTGAGGTTGTACCGCAACAACTGAGCTTCGATGATCTCAGGGTCGATGGGAGGCTGCCGCAACTGGAACAGGGCTCGCGGATTCAGCTGCGTCGCCGCCAGCACCCAGGTCAGGGACACCGCAACGAACAGCAGCAACGCATAGTTGAGCAGCCGCCGTCCGAGGTAGCGAGTCATGGGACGGAACGTAGCGCAGCGAGTAGCACGCGCAAAGCGGCCGCTCCGCCTACACCCGACGAACCACGACCGTCCCCAGCACCAGGTCGTTCAGCGCGCGCCGCTCGGCACCGATCACGACGGTGGGCACGACGAGGCAGATCATGGCTGCCCTGGCGATTGCCCTGGCCCAGCCCAGCGGCCGGCGATCCAGCCGGACGATCGCGATCCGTGCCAGCACCTGACCGAAGCTGCCGCCGACCAGGGCGCCCATCACTGAGGTCTGCACGAAGAACACCGCCAGGATCATCCACGCCCGCCAGCCCCCGTCCCGGAGCACACCGATCCCGAAGGCGAACGTGGCCAGGATCATCGACGAGCCCCAGTCCACCAGCAACGCGGCGATCCTGGCCCGCCAGGTGGCGAGCGAGCCCGGTCCAGCCGCGGGCAGCCCGAGCGATTCGCCCGGGTAGTCCGCTGCGTCGGCTTGGCTGTTCATCGCCGCTCAGCGTAGCCGGTGTTACATGCCTGAAACGTGGACGCAACCCTTCGGTTACGCCCCTTCCCTAGCGTGAGCAGCGTTCAATCCCCGAATTGTGGAGGCAAGATGTTCCAAGGTGCCGACGACCTGTTGGCCTACGTCAAGGATGAGGGCGTCGAGACGATCGACATCCGGTTCTGTGACCTGCCCGGTGTGATGCAGCACTTCACCGTGCCCGCGAAAGCATTCGGTCCCGAGGTTTTCGAGGACGGCCTAGCCTTCGACGGCTCCTCGATCCGCGGGTTCCAGAAGATCCACGAGTCGGACATGGCCCTGTTGCCCGATCCGACCACCGCGTACCTCGACCCGTTCCGGAAGTCCAAGACGCTGGTGGTGAACTTTTTCGTCCACGACCCGCTGACCAAGGAGCCCTACAGCCGCGACCCGCGCAACATCGCCCGCAAGGCCGAGAACTACCTGGCGTCCAGCGGCATCGGTGACACCGCGTTCTTCGCTCCCGAGGCCGAGTTCTACATCTTCGACTCCGCCCGATTCGAGACCAAGCAGAACGCCTCGTTCTACTACATCGATTCCGAGGCTGGCGCTTGGAACACCGGTGCCGAGGAAGAAGGCGGCAACCGCGGCTACAAGGTCAAGTACAAGGGCGGCTATTTCCCGGTCGCGCCAGTCGACCACTTCTCCGACCTGCGCGACGACATGGTGCGCCACCTGGAGGGAGCAGGGCTTGAGATCGAGCGCGCCCACCACGAGGTTGGCACCGCCGGCCAGGCCGAGATCAACTACCGCTTCAACACCATGTTGGCCGCGGCCGATGACGTGATGAAGTTCAAGTACATCATCAAGAACACCGCGTGGGCCGCGGGCAAGACCGTGACCTTCATGCCGAAGCCCATCTTCGGCGACAACGGCTCGGGCATGCACGTCCACCAGTCCCTGTGGGAGAACGGCGTCCCGCTGTTCTACGACGAGGCCGGCTACGGCGGCCTTTCGGACTTGGCCCGCTGGTACATCGGTGGCCTGCTGCACCACGCTCCCTCGCTGCTGGCCTTCACCAATCCGACGGTGAACTCCTACCACCGTCTGGTGCCGGGCTTCGAGGCTCCGACCAACCTGGTCTACAGCGCCCGCAACCGTTCGGCCTGTATCCGGATCCCGCTCACCGGCTCGAACCCGAAGGCCAAGCGCATCGAGTTCCGTTGCCCCGACCCGTCCTCGAACCCGTACCTGGCGTTCGCCGCCTGCCTGCTGGCGGGCCTGGACGGAATCCAGAACAAGATCGAGCCGCTGGCTCCGATCGACAAGGACCTCTACGAGCTTCCCCCCGAGGAGCACGCTCTGGTTCCCACCGTCCCGCCGTCGTTGGAAGGCGTGCTGGACGCTCTCGAGGCCGACCACGACTACCTGCTCGCTGGTGGCGTGTTCACTCCCGATCTGATCGAGACCTGGATCGAGATGAAGCGGGCCGACATCAGCGCGATCCGGCTGCGCCCGCACCCGCACGAGTTCGAGATGTACTTCGACATCTGAGTTCGGGCCCTAGGGTCAGGAGTGGGTAGCCTCACCCTGAGTCCGCA
>JBAVKY010000110.1:0-8323 GCA_049688555.1 Propionicimonas sp. | reverse complement strand
TTCTGGGCGATCCCGACGATCGCCTTCGTGAATGTCTGGCGGCACATGGGCTACACCGCCCTGCTGATCTACGCCGGTATGCAGACGATTCCGAAGTACGTCTACGAGGCGGCCTCGATCGACGGCAGCTCGGAGTGGAACTCCTTCTGGCGGATGACGCTGCCGCTGCTGCGCCCGGTGCTGGCGATGATCCTGGTGATCACGGTGACCGGCTCGTTCCAGGTCTTCGACACCGTCGCCGTCACGACTCGTGGTGGCCCGGTGAACGTCACCCGGGTGATCCAGTACTACATCGTGCAGAAGGCTTTCGGGGAAGGCCAGTTCGGCTACGCCAGCGCCATCTCGGTGGTCCTCTTCCTCATCCTGGCCGTCATGGCCGCTGCCCAACTCCGCCTGCTTCGTGCCGGCGAATCCGACCTGGCGTAAGGAGTTCCGGACATGTCAACCATCGAAGCCGCCACCGAAGACGCCACCCGCAAGCAGCGCCGCCGCAACCTCTCGCCGGGCCGGATCGCCGCCTGGGCGTTGATGATCGCCTTCCTGATCGTCAGCCTGTTCCCGTTCTACTGGATGCTCCGGACCGCGCTGTCGACCACCCGGTCGCTGCCGTCCGACCCGACCTCCCTCCTGCCGGTCGACTTCACCTGGGGTGCCTTCGAGCGGGTGCTCGGGCTGGGCACCCAGGAGCAGGCGATCGCCGAGGGTGGTTCCGGGGCGTCGGTGAACTTCTTCCTGTACCTGCGCAACTCGGTGATCTACGCCGGGGCTGTGACGCTGGGCCAGATCTTCTTCTGCTCGATGGCCGCCTACGCCTTCGCCCGGCTCCGCTGGCCGGGGCGCAACCTGGTGTTCGGCCTCTTCCTCGGTGCCCTGCTGGTGCCGCCGATCTTCACGGGCCTGCCGAACTTCATCCTGGTCAAGAACCTCGGCCTGCTGAACACGCTCCCGGGCATGATCCTGCCGTCGTTCCTGATGACCCCGTTCGCGATCTTCTTCCTGCGGCAGTTCTTCCTCGGGATCAACCGAGAGGTCGAGGAGTCCGCTGCCATCGACGGGGCGGGGCCGTGGCGGACGTTCTTCCAGAT
The DNA here is from genome assembly GCA_049688555.1 of Propionicimonas sp. Lineage (GTDB taxonomy): Bacteria > Actinomycetota > Actinomycetes > Propionibacteriales > Propionibacteriaceae > Propionicimonas. Next base: position 7,238 of record JBAVKY010000110.1, on the reverse strand, counting down.
CATCCTGCCGATGAGCACCGCACCGATCACGACGCTGGCGATCCTGACCTTCATCGGCACGTGGAACGACTACTTCTGGCCGTTCCTGGTCGGGAACACCGAGCAGGCCAAGGTGCTGACCGTCGCCCTCGGCGTCTTCCGCTCCCAGACCCCCGCCGGCTCGCCTGACTGGGCCGGCCTGATGGCCGCTACCCTCCTCACCGCGCTACCGGTGCTCATCCTGTTCTTCGCTTTCGCCAGGAAGATCATCGATTCGATCGGCTACTCCGGGAGCAAGTAGCCCGCGCCCACCGGAACAACCGTGGGAGCAGCTCCACCCACTCAGAACGCCGTACCCGTCGCCCACGCCCCGTGGGGCTGCGGCAAGAAACCACACTGAAGACCACTTCATCGCCCAATCGGAAGGAACCGTCAACAATGTCAGGATTCACCAGGAAGAAGGCCGGTGCAGCTGTTGCTGCGTTCGCGGCAATCGCCCTGTCGCTCACCGCCTGCAGCGGTGGCGCGGCCCCGAGCACGTCCGGCGGTGCTGGTGGCGACACCGGCAAGGTGGCCGGCGAGATCAGTTACTGGATGTGGGACAACAACCAGAAGCCCGCCTACCAGCAGTGCGCGGATGCGTTCCACACCGCGAACCCCGACGCCACCGTGAAGATCACTCAGTACGCCTGGGACGACTACTGGAGCGGCATCACCAACGGTTTCGTCGCCGGTACCGCCCCGGACGTGTTCACCAACCACCTGTCGAAGTACCCGGAGTTCGTCACCCAGGGCCAACTCGTCCCGCTGGACGAAACCCTCACCAAGGACGGCGTGAAGACCGACATCTACCAGAAGGGCCTGGCCGACCTGTGGGTGGGCCAGGACGGTAAGCGTTACGGCCTGCCGAAGGACTTCGACACCGTCGCCATCTTCTACAACAAGAAGCTGATCAAGGACGCCGGAATCGCCGAAGCCGACTTGGCGAACCTCACCTGGAATCCGACCGATGGGGGCACCTACGAGAAGATGATCGCCCACCTCACCGTGGATGCCGCCGGCAAGCGCGGGGATGAGGCCGGCTTCGACAAGACCAAGGTCAAGGTCTACGGCCTGGGCCTCGACGGCGGCTCCGGCGGCGGCAACGGCCAGACCCAGTGGAGCATGTACTCCGGCACCACCGGCTGGACCTTCACCGACAAGAACCCGTGGGGCACTCACTACAACTACGACAAGCCTGAGTTCCAGGGCACCATCGCCTGGATGCGCTCCCTGGTCGAGAAGGGCTACGCGCCCACGATCGAGGCCGTCACCGGCCAGAGCTCCGCTGACATCTTCGGCGCCAGCAAGTACGCCATGATCACCAACGGCTCCTGGATGATCAACCAGATGTTCAGCTACAAGGGCATCGAGACCGGTATCGCCCCGACCCCGGTCGGCCCGACCGGCAAGCGCTCCAGCATGTACAACGGCTTGGCCGACTCGGTCTGGGTTGGCTCGAAGAACCAGGCGACTGCGATCAAGTGGGTCGAGTTCCTCGGCTCGGCCGCCTGCCAGGACATCGTCGGCAAGGCGGGCGCCGTGTTCCCGGCCATCCCGTCCGGCACCGATCTGGCTCAAGCCGCCTTCCAGGCCAAGGGCGTCGACGTGACCAACTTCCTGGTACACGTCAAGGACGGCACGACGTTCCTGTTCCCCATCACCGACCACGCCTCCCAGGTCACCAACATCATGCAGCCCGCGGTCGATGCGGTGATGACGGGCAAGGCCAAGGCCGACTCGCTCACCGCGGCCAACGAGCAGGTCAACCTGCTGTTCGGGTAGTCCCGCTCCAGGATGGGCCGGGCACCCGCGTGCCCGGCCCATCCGTTTGTTCAAAGCCCGCGTGGCCTGGCCGCCAGGGGTGGCCGCGGCCGTCCTGCCGCTAGTGGTCCGCTCCCGTCCCGACCCCCGAAAGTGAGCACTCCCTTGGCCCTTCAAATCTCCACAACCGCCGACCTCGCATGACCGCCCAGGTAACGGTGCCGGAGCCTGACCTGGTGCGGGTTCAGCTCGAGCCACGGGGTGCCTGGACCGACCCGCGTGGCGGCGGGGTCGAGGTCTGCTTCGAGCCTGTTGGCCCTGGCCTCGCAGTCCGGGTGGCGGCCGTGGCGGGAGTCCCACTGAGCCGGGTGCACCTGCGCTGGCGACGGCGGATGCCGGCAGCGGCACTGGTGCTCGGCGACGCCTGGGAGCGCACCTACGGGGACCTGGCTTGGCAGCCGTTGCGCGCGGAGTCGTTGCATCCCTGGATGCTGCTGGTGCACTCCCCGTCCGGCCACTCCTGGGGCGCCGGGGTGGACGTACGGGCAGGCTCCTTCGCCGGCTGGACGGTGGACCCGGCGGGGGTGTCGCTCTGGCTCGACGTGCGGGCCGGAGCCGACGCGGTACTGCTGGGCCGTCGGACGCTCGCCGCGGCCACCGTCCGCTGGATCGAGAGTGATGAGCGCCCGTTCGCCGCGCAGTGCGCGCTCGCGGCCGCGCTGTGCTCCGACCCCCTGCCCACCGGGCCGCTGGTGGGCGCGAACAACTGGTACTACGCGTACGGGAAGGGCTTCGACGCGGACGTGGTGGTGCGCGACGCGCACACGATCGCCGAACTGGTCGGCGACCACCCGGTACGCCCGTTCGGCGTTGTCGACGACGGCTGGAGCGTGGAGGGCACCGCCGACGGACGGCAGGCCTCCGGCGGCCCATGGGACGTGGGCCGATCGACCGAGTTCCCGGACCTGGCGGAGGTCGCCGGCAGGATCGCCGCCGAGGGCGTGCGGCCTGGCATCTGGTTCCGGCCGCTGCAGCACCGGTTTGAGCCGGACGCGGGCGGGCTGCGTCCGTGGGAGGGGGGCTGGGCGCTCGACCCGAGCCACCCCGCAACCGTGGACCGGGTGGCGGCCGACGTGCGCCGCATCCGGAGCTGGGGCTTCGAGCTGATCAAGCACGACTTCTCCACCTTCGAGGCGCTCGGCCGCTGGGGCTTCCAGATGGGCGCGCGCCCCGCCGCGGACGAGATCCATGTGCACGACCGCAGCCGCACCACAGCGGAGGTGCTGGTGGATTTCTACACCGCCATTCGCCGAAGCGCCGGGGATGGCATAGTGCTGGGCTGCAACGTGGTCGGCCACCTCGCCGCCGGCTTGGTGGAGGCGCAGCGCACCGGCGACGACACGTCCGGGCGCGTGTGGGAACGGACCCGCCGGATGGGCGTCAACACCCTCGCCTTCCGGCTCGCGCAGCACCGCCGGTTCTTCACCCTGGACGCGGACTGTGTCCCCAGCACCTCGGTCACCGACTGGTCGAAGAACCGGCAGTTTCTCGATCTCGTTTCCCGCTCCGGTACCGCGCTGTTCGTCTCGATCGACCCGTCCACCCGCACTGACGCCGTCGACGCCGACCTGTCAGCAGCGCTGCGGCTGGCCCTCGACGGCGGCGCACGCACGGGGGTGGAGCCACTCGACTGGCTCCACAGCGCCACCCCCGCCGACTGGCGGTGTGGCGAAGAGACCCTGAGCTACGACTGGTACGGCCCAGAAGGCGCCGACCCCTACGACCTCACCGACGCCGACCCGCCGCTCACCGACACCGACCCGCCGCTCACCGAAGCAGTCCACCCCTAGCCGAAACGGAGATCCGATGACCACTCTGCTCACCACCTCGATCGAGTTCTTCGAGGAGGCCTTCGGGGCTCCTCCGCGCATCGTCACCCGTGGCCCTGGGCGGGTCAACCTGATCGGGGAGCACACCGACTACAACGATGGTTTCGCGCTTCCGTTCGCCATCGACCGCACCACGGTGGCGGCGCTGCGTGTCCGTGATGACCGCAAGGTCCGCCTCGTCACCGACTTCGCCCGGGGGGTTGTCGAGACCGACCTCGATTCACTTCCCAGCGCCTCCGGCCTCGGCTGGGCCGGCTATCCCGTCGGTGTCGCCTGGGCGCTGGGCCAGTTCGGTGCTGATCTCGCCACCGTGCCGGGCTTCGACGTGGCCATCATCTCCGATGTCCCGGTGGGGGCCGGCCTTTCCTCCTCGGCAGCGATCGAGAGCGCGGTCGCGGTCGCTCTCGATCGGGTGTGGGACCTGGGCCTCGACCGGCGCACGCTGGCCCGTGCCGGCCAGAAGGCCGAGAACGACGTCGTCGGTGCCCCAACCGGCATCCTGGACCAGTCTGCCTCCCTCCTGGGACGTGCCGATTCCGCCGTGCTGCTCGACTGCCGCAGCCTCCAGGCCGATGTCGTCGATCTGGGCCTCGACAAGGCTGGGCTCTGCGTTCTGGTGATCGACACGTTGGTCAGCCACGCTCACGCGGATGGTGGCTACGGCGCCCGAAGGGCTTCCTGTGAGGAGGGGGCCCGGCGGTTGGGCGTCCCTGCCCTGCGAGATCTCAACATCGCTGATCTCGACCTGGCTCAGGCCAGGCTGGACGACACCACCTTCCGGCGGGTGCGGCACGTGGTCACCGAGAACCAGCGAGTCCTCGAGACTGTCGACCTCTTGCGTGGATCGGGACCTCGCGCGATCGGCGACCTGCTCCTTGCGTCCCATGTCTCGATGCGGGACGACTTCGAGATCTCCACTCCCGAACTCGACGCCGCCGTTGAGGCTGCCGTGGGCAGCGGAGCATTGGGTTCCCGGATGACTGGGGGCGGATTCGGCGGCTCGGCCATCGCCCTGGTTGAGACCCAGCTCGCCGAGGAGGTCGGGGAGGCGGTGCGGCGCGCCTTCCACGACGCCGGCTTCGCGGCTCCGGCCGTGATCACCGTGCACGCGGTGGACGGGGCTTCGGTCCTGTGGGAGGGGGAGCGGCCATGACGTGGCTGGTCACCGGCGGTGCCGGCTACATCGGGGGGCATGTGGTGCGGGAGTTCACCGAGCGCGGCATTCCCGTGGTCGCCTACGACGACCTCTCGACTGGCCGCCGGCGGTTCGTACCCGAAGGCGTCCCGCTGGTCGTGGCGAGCGTTCTCGACCGGACTGCACTGCGAGCCGCATTGGCCGATCATGCGGTCGTCGGCGTCATCCATCTGGCCGGCTTCAAGTACGCGGGGGTCTCCGTCCAGCGCCCGCTGCACACCTACCAGCAGAACGTCACCGGAACCCTCATCCTGCTGGAGGAGATGGCCGAGCGCGGAGTCGGCCGCATCGTGTTCTCTTCCAGCGCCGCGGTTTACGGAACGCCCACCTCCGAACTCGTCACCGAGGAATCCCCGAAGCAGCCACTCTCGCCGTACGGTGAGTCGAAACTGATCGCGGAATGGCTACTGCGCGACCAGGCTGTCGCCATCGGCCTCAAGCACACCTCACTGCGCTACTTCAACGTGGTCGGCTCCGGCTACCCGGACGTGTTCGACGTCAGCCCGCACAACCTGCTCCCGTTGGTCTTCGAGGCCCTGATCGCTGGACGTACGCCGAAGATCTTCGGGACCGACTACCACACCCCAGACGGCACGTGCGTCCGCGACTACGTCCACGTGAAGGACTTGGCGACCTCTCATGTCGCCGCGGCGCTGCGACTCTCGGCCGGCCTGCCGGTCGAGGCCGCCTACAACCTGGGCAGCGGCCGAGGCCTGTCCGTCGCGGAGATCATGGCGGCGGTCGCGGAGGTCACCGGAATGGCCTTCAGCCCCGAACTGGCCCCTCGCCGGCCGGGAGACCCGGCCCGAATCGTGGCCAACGGTGACCTCGCGGCCCGCGACCTGGACTGGCGGATGCGTCACGGCCTGCGAGACATCGTCGACAGCGCATGGAACGCTCGGCAGCGCGCCGCTGCGGAATGAACCGAAGGTAAGGAGCAGACATGGAGCAGACATTGCCCGGGGTTGGAGCTCGCGACGCACTGGCTGAGTGCACGCGGAAGATGCGTGAGGCCGGGGTCCCGGCCACGGCGATAGAAGTATTCGCGCACTATCACCAGCTCTGTGCCGAAGGCGCGACCGGCATCATCGAGGAGGAGTCGATCCTTCCCCTGACGGACCCGCCCTCCCTCGATGGTGTGGACGTCGAGGACGGGGTTGCCGGTGACGCGTTGGCTCGCACGGTCTTGATCAAGCTGAACGGCGGACTGGGCACGTCGATGGGGCTCGACGCAGCCAAGAGCCTGCTCCCGGTGAGGAACGGCAAGAACTTTCTCGACATCACCGTCGACCAGGTTCGTCACGCGCGGCGTGCCTTCGGCGTCCGGCTGCCGCTGATCTTCATGAACAGCTTCCGGACCCGTGCCGACACCCTCACCCACCTGGAACACTACGCCGACCTTCCGGTGGAGGGCCTGCCGCTGGACTTCCTGCAGAATCGCGAGCCGAAGCTCAGGGTGGACGACCTTGCCCCGGTCGAGTGGCCCGCCGACCCGAGTCTGGAGTGGTGCCCCCCCGGCCATGGTGATGTCTACATCGCGCTGTGGACCTCAGGGCTGCTGGATGCACTGATCGCTCGGGGTTTCCGCTATGCCAACCTTGCCAACGGCGACAACCTGGGCGCGGCCCCCCATGCCACGCTGGCAGGGTGGTTCGCCCAGTCAGGCGCTCCCTACGCGGCCGAGGTTTGCACCAGGACCCCCAACGACCGCAAGGGCGGGCATCTCGCGATCCGGAAGACCGACGGGCGCCTCATTCTCCGCGACTCGGCCCAGACGACGGATGCCGACCAGCGGTACTTCCAGGACGAGCGGGTGCATCCGTACTTCCATGCCAACAACCTGTGGCTCGACCTGGAGCAGTTGCGCTCGACCCTGGTCGAACGCGATGGAATCCTCGGGCTGCCACTCATCCGCAACGACAAGACCGTCGATCCCACCGATGCGAGCACTCCGAAGGTGATCCAGCTTGAGTCGGCCATGGGCGCCGCGATCGAGGTCTTCGACGGTGCCCGGGCCATTGCGGTGGGCCGGGACCGGTTCCTGCCGGTCAAGACCACCAACGAACTCATGCTGCTGCGATCCGATGTATTCGAACTCGGCGACGACGGACGTCTGCGCGCGACGGCGGCCATTCCGAGCATCGACTTGGCCTCGAGATACTACAAACTCATCGACGACTTCGAGTCCCGCGTCAAGGTCGTTCCTTCGCTGCGCCGTGCCAGCTCGCTCACTGTCCGGGGCGACTGGGTGTTCGACCGGTCCGCCGACGTGGTTGGTGACCTCGTGCTTCCGGAGACGGGACAGGAGGAGCGTTACCCCTGAACCGACGTGCCTCGGTTGGTGCTTGCGCCTGCGACGGAGCCCACGAAGG
>JBAVKY010000109.1:0-28753 GCA_049688555.1 Propionicimonas sp. | reverse complement strand
TCGCCCGGCTCGTCGGCCAGGGCAAGCTCGGCAGCAGCGCACTGCCGCTGCTGGGAATGGGTCGCGACGTCGCTGACGGCAAGATCGTGCTGCGGGACGGCGAACTCGACGTCCGGTGGACGTCGGCCACGTCGATGGAGTACTTCTCCGCGATGCGCGAGACCATGAGCGACATCGCCGGTGCCCTGCACGCCGAATACCACGACAGCCCGCTGTGGTGGACCAAGCGGGTGGTCACCGTCCATCCCCTCGGCGGGACACCGATGGGCCGCCACGTGCACGAGGGCGTCGTCAACTCGTTCGGTGAGTCGTTCGGGTATCCCGGGCTGTTCGTGGTGGACGGCTCCCAGATGCCCGGTCCGGTCGGGCCGAATCCGGCCTTCACCATCGCCGCTCTTGCCGATCGGAGTGTGGAGCACTTGCTCGACCAGCCGCGCGCACCCCGTCCGGTCGAGGCCCAGGAGGCCGACGCGGCCGAGCCGGTGGCGGAGCAGGCGTTGGGACGCAGCGTGCGGTTCACCGAACAGATGAAGGGTTATCTGTCCCTTGGCGAGACCGACCCGGTCGTGGGCTGGCGGGAAGCGCGGCTGTTGGGGCATCGCTTCAGGTTCGAGCTGACCATCGAAATCCCCGACGTGGAGAGCTTCGCCGACTCCGGTGACCATCCGGGGACCGCTGAGGGCCACGTGCACTGCGACCTGTTGGGCGGCACCATGCCGGTGGAGCGGGGCTGGTTCAACTTGTTCGTCGCGACGTCGGCCGCAGACACCCGGGAGATGCGTTACCGCTTGTGGGTTAGGGATCTGGCGGGCGCACCCGTGACTCTCTACGGGTTCAAGGAGGTGCGTGACGATCCCGGACTCGACCTGTGGAAGGACACCTCCACCCTGTACATCACCCTCCTGAAGGGACACATGCCGCCCGGTGAGGAAGGTGAGGTGATCGGGGCCGGGCTGCTACGGATCCTTCCTCAGGACTTCGCCCGGCAGCTGACCACCTTCCGGGCAGGTGGCGGGGGTCCGGTGGCCTCCATGGCCAGGTTCGGGGCCTTCTTCGGCAAGTCGCTGCGCGACATCTACCTGGCTCCGGCGCGACCGAGGGGAGGCTCGGAATGACTGAGGCGCTGTTGGCCAGCCCGACCCACCGGAACGAGACCCACTTCTTCCGTGCCGGGGACGGCCTGCCGCTGACCCTGATCCGGGTGCGCGGCGGCGACGAGCCGACCAAGGGCCCGGTGCTGCTCGTGCACGGGGCGGGGGTCCGGGCCGAACTGTTCCGGCCGCCCGTGCGGCGGACCCTCGTGGACGCGCTCGTGGCCGATGGCTGGGACGTGTGGCTGCTGAACTGGCGAGCCTCGATCGATCTGGACCCGGTGCCGTGGACGTTGGACGACGCTGCCGCCTACGACCATCCCGCCGCCGTGCGCTATATCACGGCGGAGACCGGGGCGACGACCATGAAGGCGATCGTGCACTGCCAGGGCTCAACGTCGTTCTGCATGAGCGCCGTGGCCGGGCTGGTGCCGGAGGTGGACGTGATCGTGAGCAACGCCGTCTCGCTGCACCCGGTGATCCCGCCGTTCGCCCGGTTCAAGATCGAGGCGCTGCGGCCGGCGGTACAGCAGTTGACCCCCTACCTGAACCCGGCCTGGGGCGATGGCCCGAGCGGGGCGTTCTCACGCGTTGCTCGCGCCGTGGTGATGGCCACCCATCGGGAGTGCGACAACCCGGTGTGTCGCATGGTGAGCTTCACCTATGGCTCGGGGCGTCCGGCGTTGTGGTCGCACACGAACCTCAACGAGGAGACCCATGAGTGGCTGCGCGGCGAGTTCGGCGTGGTGCCCATGAGTTTCTTCGCCCAGATGGCCGAATGCGTGAAAGCCGGACAGCTGGTCTCGGTATCCAAGCGGCCGGGGCTGCTGGAAGGCTACGCCAGCGACGCCCCCCGGACGGCTGCCCGGTTCGCTCTGTTGGCGGGAGTGCAGAACCGATGCTTCCTGCCCGAGAGCCAACAACGCACCCACGAGTACCTCGCGCGCCACCGCGGTGGAGACACCCTCCACCTGCTCCCGAACTACGGCCATCTGGACGTGTTCCTCGGCAAGAACGCCGCCGATGACGTCTTCCCGATCATCCTCGGCGAGCTGAACCGCTAGCTGCGTGGCTCTCCCGCAGGCGTCGTTGGAAGCGGGCGAAGCCACTGGGTCTCGACCGCCCCTTCACGCAAGCTGACCCGTCGTCCGTGCGGTGGTCTTCGCCGCCGCTACCTTCCCTCAGCCCCCTGACAAGGGAATACGCTCAGACGAGGCCTGGCGGAACGAGTCGATGCCAGCCGGATCGAAGCTGAGAATTGGCAGCGAACGTGGGACTGGCGATCGAATCTCGTCGGTCTCCTCGATAATGGCGGCTACAAGCATGTCCAGCTCAGGAGTGCGCCGACAGCGAGGGGGGGGGATTATGGCACCGGGTAAGTCCCAGCGCGTCAACCCCGTTGACCGCGCCCAGTTGGCCGAATCACCGGTCAAGCTCAGCCGGGTCACGGCGCTTTTCGCGCCCTACCGCTGGGAACTCGCCCTCGTCGTGGTCATCATCGTGGCCACCTCGGTGGTGTCCCTGGGCCAACCGTTCATGATCAAGGCCGTCATCGATGAGGCGCTTCCCCATGGGAACACCACCCTGCTGGTGTGGTGCGTCATCGGCATGATCGCGGTGGCGGTGTTCACCGGAGTGTTCGCAGTGTGGCAGACCTGGCTGGCGACCTCCATGGGCCAGAGTGTGATGCACACCCTGCGGACCCAGGTCTTCGCGCATCTGAGGGCTCAGTCGATCGCCTTCTTCAAGCGAACTCGCGGCGGCGAGATCCAGTCGCGCCTGACCAACGACATCACCGGCATGCAGTCGGTGATCACCAACACCGCATCATCGGTGGCCTCGAACCTGACCACGGTGATCGCCATCTCGTGCGCGATGGTGTGGCTGAACTGGCAGCTGTCCCTCGTCACCCTCCTGATCCTGCCGCCGGCGATCCTGATGACCCGGCGAGTGGCGCTGGTCCGCCGTGACATCACCGCCAAGCGACAGCGCGCGCTGGCCGACCTCCTCTCCCAAGTCGAGGAATCGCTGTCGGTCAGCGGCGCCCAGCTCACCAAGACCCTCGGCTCCGGCGGCGCTCGGCAACATGCCTTCGACGAGCAGTCCCGTGCTCTGATCGACCTGGAACTGCGCTCGAAGATGGCCGGCAAGTGGCGGATGGCCACCATGAACATGGCCTTCGCCGCTGTTCCGGCGGTCATCTACCTGGCGGCGGGATTCCCGCCTGTCTCCTCCAGCATCACCGCTGGCACGCTGATCGCCTTCACCACCCTGCAGGTGAGCCTGTTCCGTCCGCTCATGGGACTCCTGAACATCACGGCCGAGGGCATCGCGTCCCTTGCCCTGCTCAGCCGGATCTTCGAGTACCTGGACCTGCCGATCGAGGTGCGTCCACCGGCCAACCCCGTCCCGCTGCCGCGAGCGGACGTGCGCGGCGAGGTCCGGTTCGAGAACGTTGGCTTCCGCTACCCCGACGGGGACGTGGACGTCCTGACCGGCATCAACCTGACGATCCCTCCCGGGGGATCGATCGCGGTGGTGGGAGAGACCGGCAGTGGCAAGTCGACGCTGGCGTCCCTGATGTTCCGACTGGCTGATCCAACCTCGGGACGGATCACGGTCGATGGAGTCGACCTTCGCGACCTTGATCCGGATGACCTGGTGAATGCCATCGGCATGGTCTCGCAAGACACCTATCTCGTCCACGCCTCCATCCGTGAGAACCTGCTGCAGGCCAAGCCCGAGGCCTCCGACGAGGAACTCTGGACTGTCCTGGAGGCGGCTCAGATCGTGGACACCGTGGCGGCACTGCCCGATGGCCTGGACACGATCGTCGGGGCGCGGGGGCACCGCCTCAGCGGCGGTGAGCGGCAGCGGATCGCGGTCGCGCGGACGCTGCTGCGGAACCCGAAGATCCTGATCCTGGACGAAGCGACGAGTGCCCTCGATACCGACACCGAGTACGAACTCCAAGCCGCTCTCGACCTGCTGATGCGAGGCCGGACCTCCCTGACGATCGCCCACCGGTTGACCACGGTGCGCGACGCCGACCAGATCTGCGTTCTGGATGCCGGCCGGGTCACCGAGCAGGGTACCCATGAGGAGTTGGTGGCGCTCCAGGGTCTCTACGCGCACCTCGCCGGCGAGGTGTCGCAGGTGACCACGGAAGCCGTCGCTCCCCTGCGGCTCGCCCAGACGCCCTTGGGCACCCCGCTGTACTGGTCTCGGCCCGCTCATGATCCCGCCCGGCTGGCAGGCGCCCCTGGAGTATCGCCGGAAGTCCTGGAGCCAGCGGAGCTCCCTGAACCGGCGGAACTCCCTGACCAAGCGGAGCTCCCGGGGAACTCCGGGCGCTCGCGGCTACCCCGGCGCACGCCGTTGGCCGTCCTCATGTCACTCATGACCGTGGCCATCGTGGCCTTCGCCTTCGGAACAGAAGCTCCGCAGACCGCGCGCGGCGTCCAGCCCAAGGCGTCCGACACCGTGCTCGCGTACCTGCAGGCCCTCGCCGACGGCGACGCCGACACCGCCGTCACCTTGCTGGCCGAGGCGCCAGCCGACGCGAGCTTCCTGAGCGCCCCCGTCCTGAAAGACTCCAACGCGCGGGCGCCGATCAGCGGTATCGCCGTACCCGAGGTGCTGGGGGACGTGCAGGCGCAGGTCACCGCTACCTACCTCGTGGGTGCCGAACCGGTCAGCGCCGAGTATGGTCTGGTGCGCACCGGATCATCGTGGGCGATCGACGACGCCCTCACCGAACTCGAGGTCCCGAAGGTCCAGGGAACCAGCCTGAAGCCGATCGTCAACGGGCGCCCCGTGACCACGTCGACGATCACCGTATTCCCGGGTTCCTACCAGGCCACCCTGGAGAACCGCTATCTGGCGCTCGCCGACGGCGACACGGTCCTGGTGACGGCACCCGACAAGACCAGCGGCTCATTCGCCCTACGTCCCACCCTCACCGACCGCGGGAAGGATGCGGCGATCAAAGCCGCCAGGGAGGCGCTCGAGCAATGCCTGGCCGCCACCGTGTCGGAGCCCGTCGGGTGCCCCAACACCATCCGCTGGGCATCTCCCCTCGCTCGCGAGGCCACCTCCGTCCGGTGGACCCTGCTCAACGATCCGTGGGTGAAGACGCCCACGGTGGTCAGCGACGCGAAGCGGCCCGGCCTGGTGAGTGCCACCGTTCCCGTCCTAGCCCATGTGTACGCGAGCACCACCACCGAACGGGGGCGAACCTATACCTGGCAAAGCAAGCTGCCGCTGGTCGAACCCACGTTCAGCGTGGACCTGGAGGATCGGCAACCGGTTGCCACCTGGAGCCGGTAGCCCAGCTCGGGCTGTCGGACTTCAGGTCGATGCCAGCCGCCCGTCCGCCACGACGTCACGCAGCAGTTGCGGCTGGTGTTGCTCGGCGAGGGCGATGAAGCGCTGAATGCTCGCGGCCGTGGCTAGGTCACCGGGACGCAGCCAGCCGATCACGGGGTCGGGGGGGTTGGGGCCGATCTGGATGTTGACTTCGCTGAAGCGCCGGTTGAGGTCGCGGATTGCTTTGGCGGCGCGGCCCCAGGCTGCGCTCTCGTCGTCGAAGTACTGCTGCGGGACGTAGGTCAGTTGGCCGTTGACCGGGATCGGCATCGCCGTGTGCAGGATTTGGCCGGTTCGGTCGAGGGTCTCTTCAATGACAAGGAAGACGACGTAGTTGCGATCGGCCGGGTCGTTCTTGATCTGCAGGGCGAGGCGGTCGCCGGCCCAGTCGAGCGTGTACTCGATCGTGATCTCCGCCTCCTTGGGATCACGTGTTTGGCCGTCCCAGTCCTGGTCGCCGTCGCGCCAGAACAGCGAGGGGATGAGGTCCAGATGGGTGCTGACGATCTCGGTCGAGCCCGTCGAGGGTGTGTGCGACCTGATCGTCGCGGGGACCACCTGCTGTGTGAAGAGGGGAGGGAAGCCGGGGAGAGCCTGCGCCGCCCCGACTCTTTGTGACCAGCCGACAGCACGTAAGGCGGCCATCGTCGTGGCGAAGTCGACGTCGATGTTGAACGGTGGCTTGACCGGAATCCACCAGTCGAAGGTGTTGGCCTTGAGCTTGGCGATGCCCTGGCGGTGCTCCGTGGCGTCGCGTGGGCTTGATCCAGAGATGAGGAGTTCCTGATCCAGGGCGGAGTCGCTCTGGAAGATGTCGAGCGTCATGAACCGTGGATCGCCGAGGTCTCGCGCATAGAACGGCCGATGGTAGGCGGCGTAGTCGGGCAGCGAATAGTGGCCGAGCGCGGGGGCTCGCAACGTCCGCAGCAGCACCTTGTAGTGCGCCGGGCGCGCACGTTTGATCGGTTGGGTTCCCGCCTGCAGCATCGCCAGGCAGGCTTGGGGTTCGCGCGTGGCCGGCGATGTGATGACACCGGTCCCGAAGATGGACGGGCTCTGGATGGTCACTGCCGTCGAAGGCTCGGGATTGCGGTAGAGGTCGGGTTTGCCCGCCGAGACCGTTTGGCTGCGGTTGGGCTCAGTGGATTCGCTGCGCAGCAGCGTTGCCAGCCGAAGCAGCTCGGTGTAGCCGCTGACAGACAGCAGGTCGGCGTAGTCCTTCGCCGACTGGGCGTTGGCGGCGTCGGCGCATTCCTGCGGGTTGGTGATCACCCAGGTGTTGTCGAAAGGTCCCGGAGCGAGCTGTGCCGGTGGAACCCAACGGAAATCCATGCCGCCGTGCTTGGTGGGGTAGGGCTGCAGCAGGAACTCGGCGCGCCACAGCCCGTCCAAGAACGGCCCGAAGTAGCGGTCGTCGTGGTAACGCAGGTCCATGGCGCCGACGGGGAAACGATTGCAGCCGGGAGCGACCTTGAACGTGGGCGGCAGGAATTGCACGAGCTCGACCTCGTGCGACCCCAAGTACACCGGCCAGCTGAAATCCGCCGGGCGGTACACCGTCCGCGCCAACCCGTTGGTCCGCATCGCCTGCGCGAGTTCGTCGAGCTTCACCGAGAACTGGCGCAGCTTGGCGTGAAATTGCCCCGTACTGCGGTATTCGGGAACGATGGCACGAATGCACGTCAGATAGGCGGTGGCCGCATAGCAGGCCAGTGGCACCATCAGCCGATGGTCAAAGGGTGTCGACCCATCGGGCGGTAGGTTCGCGCGCAGCGGCGCGGTGCCCACCGCGCCCGGCATGGTGTGCAAGATCCCCTGCAGCAGGGGCCACACGCGGGTGTATTCGTCGCGGTCGAAATTGGAGATCCAGGTTGCCTGGTCGAGCAGCAGCGCCACCGCGTCCGCTTTGCTGTGCTCCAGCTGAAGCAGGCGCTGCAGGTCGCTCTCGAGCTGAACCACGCTCGGATTCGTGTTCTTGAGCTGATCGGAGTAGGTGCTCGCGTCCGCCAGGAAGTTCTCGACACCGAGACGACCGTTGCGGATGTCCTGGATGTGGAGCATCGTCTTGATGGATTCGACGTTCTCCTCCAGTTCGTCGAACCGTTGCTTGACCAGTTCTTCGAACGCGGACGGCCCATTCTTGAACACCCCGAAGATACGCAGCAGGTCATAGGCGATTGCGAGGACAGCCAGCACCGGCGCGACGATCCCGGCGATCTTGGCGACGCCTGACAGAAGGTCGAGGATCTTGTAGTCGAAGCCGTACTCGGCGAACTTGGCCAGGACCTTCGGGTCCTTGTTGATGTCCTTGAGAGCCTTTTGGACGCTCTCCATCGCATCCTTGGCCGTTTTCGGATCGATGGGTAGCTTGAAGGGCGCTTCGTACATCGCTGCGGAGTCCGGCGGGCCTTGGGTGAGGCTGCCATCGCTGTCGAGGTAGAGTCCTCCGCCCAAATGAACCGCGAACGCTGATTGGGCCATCTCGTGACTCCCGTTTCGGATTGTTCCTCAAGAAAAGCCGTTGTGCTGCGCGGCCGTGATGCTCCCACCCGCACCTGCGTTCGCCACCTTCGAAACAGGTGGTCTCCCTGGGGAACCCAAGCGAAATCTAGGTCTCCGGCCAGGCGGGGCCAAGTGGCACAATTGCCCGAGCGAGCGACCCAGCCGCAGCGGCTTCGGTTGGTGATGCGTGTGGCCCCGGCCTTGGGGCCGGGGCCACATCATCCGAGCCGGCGTTACTCGTGGCCGAAGTAGTCGGTAGGAGCCTTGCCGGATTTCACGATCGGCTTGAGCCAATTCTGGACCACGGCGATGTCAACGCGCTGGAGGCCGTCGAGGTACCGGCAGTTGTCGGTGTAGCCGTAGCTGGTCACCGCGACGATCTTCTCGTCGGTCTTGCCCTCACCCGGGTAGAACGCCGGTCCACCGGAGTCGCCGAAGCAGCTGCCGCCGGTGCCCCGGGGGTCGTTGATGTTGCCGTTGACCTGAAGGATCTGCGGGGTCAGCTTCTGGCCGGGCGCGTCGGCGTAGCGGCGCACGATCGGGTAGGAGTGGGGCGTCGGCTTCTTGCCCTGGTTGGCGTCAGTAGGCACAGGCGCGTAGTCGCGCACCTCTGTGCCATAGCCAACGATCCGGAAGAGCGTGCTGTTCAACGTGGACTGCGGGATCGCGTCCAGCGTGCCGACCGGCGCGAGCTTGGCTGGAACGTCCCCGACGGGCTGGTCGAGAATGACGACGCCCACATCGTTCCAGTTCTTCACGTCGGTGAAGGCGGAGTACTCGGGGTGGGCGTACGCGGTTCCGGTGTACCAGTCCTCGGCGATGTCGGCGTTCGTGTAGCCGGCATCGGCGTCCGCTGCCACCGGGAGGCCCGATGGGGGCTGCTCAGCGACCACGGGAGAGAAGGTGACGATCGTCTTGCCCGCGGTGGCGGCGGTGCAATGGGCCGCGGTCAGCAGAACCGTGCGGCTGACGAGGGTGGCGCTGCAGCGGTAGGGCAAACCACCCTCGTAGAACGCGATCATGCCCACGCCGGAGTAGTGGTTCGCGTCGTCGCGCTCGCCGCCGGTGATGGCCTGCGCGTCAGGGGCGGTTGCGGCCGCGAGGGCGAGGGCGACCGTTGTCGCGGCGGCGACCGTTCTCCACTGCTTCATGTGAAGGCTCCTTGGGCTCCTGAGGCGGACCGACATCCGCCTGCGCCTAACCTAAGCGAGCCGCAGACCGCATGCACATTTCGGTCGCCGGCACCCGCCAAGCGGTCATCCGTCAGCGAGCACGGCGCCCAGGCGCCGTGCGGAGTCATGCTCGAACGTATCGCCGAGCTCTCGGTGGCACTCCGCGCATCGAGCTGGCGGCCTGTCCCCACGACCCTGACGGATCGACTCACCTCCCCTGCAGGATGTGGGTTGGGTCCGATTCGTCATCGACGGCTGGAACCGGGGGTAGCGTGAAGGGCACCCTGAAACGGAGGTTCCCATGACGATCGACGACTCCAGGACCAACCGGCTCGCGTTCGCCGGTGTCTCAGCTCTGACGGTGTTGACGTGGTACGCCCTGCCCGACGCCGTCCGCAGCCGCCGGGCGCGGGCAGTGATCAAGACCGGGCTTCTCGGCGTGACCGCCGTGGGTGCCGCGATGATCCCCCAGGTTTTCCCGGAGGCCAGACACCTCAAGCCGGAGCCGAGCGTCGACCTGCCCGGCCCTGCCCTTGCCGCCCTCGCCATCGGCGCCACGGGGGTCGCCACGGTGGGCACCCTGTGGTTCGAGAAGGTCGTTTTCGCCTACGGGGAGCATCGACGGGCTCGCGGCGTCCGCTGTGCACACACCCCGGCAGCGCTGGCGATGGCGCTGGCCACCGGGGCCGCCGCGCTCGTCGACTGGACGAAGCTCGCCGGAAGGGTCACCGGGAACTGACCTTGGTGTGCGCGGCCGGATGCCTGACCCAGTGGGCCGCCCTTCACGGAAGCTTCATCGCCGGGCCCCTGGTGGCTTCATCGCTGCTCCTTAGCCTCGAGTCAGCAAGGTCGAAGCCGAGCGAGGAGCAGCAATGAACGCCACCTGGAAGACCCGGACCGCAATGGGGCTTGCGGCAGCCGTCCTCACCACCATCGGTTGGGCCTCGGTCGCCCAGGCTGCGCCGACGCCCTTCCCGAACCCACCGATCCCGCCGGCCACCGCCACCGCGACAGCCGATGCGGCACTTGTCAGGAATCTCACCTTCCTGCGGCAGGAGGAGCAGTTGGCGCGCGACGTCTACACGGCGCTGGCCTCGAAGTACTCCCAAGCCGCCCCCTTCGTGAACATCGCCACGAGCGAGCAGCGGCACTTCGACACGCTCGGACTGCTCCTGGCCCGCTACGGGATCGCCGACCCGGCCGCTGGTCATGGGGCCGGCTCCTACGCCGACGCCGACCTGCAGGTGCTACACGCCACGCTGGTGGCGACCGGCAGCGAATCGCTGGCCAAGGCCTACGAGGTAGGAATCACGATCGAGAACAAGGACATCGCCGACCTCGAAGCGGCGATCGCCCAAACCACCCAGGCGGATGCCAAGGCGGCCTTCGCGAACCTGCTGAACGGCTCCGAGAACCACCTGGCCGCGTTCACGGCCGCCAAGGACGGGAAGATCCTCGGCACCCAGAACGGCCAAGGGATGCAGCACGGCAGGAACCGCAACGAGGGTACCCAGCCGTCCGGCCCCGGCCGCCAGGGCCAGGGCACGGGCCAGGCTACGGGCCAGGGGACGGGGATCGGCAGGGGCCACGGCATCGGCCGGGTCGGCGACGTCGATCGCCCGGCGAACTGCCCGGCGCGCTGAAACCAGTCCCCACAGGGGCCGGATCCTCGCTCGGACGGGGCGCCGATCCCCCGGGGCTCCGTCCTAGCATCGACCCTGTCGACGCGCTCGGTCCCTAAGCTGACCACGACAAACCAGGAGGTCACGATGTCTCGCCGGGTACTGGTCGTCGACGACGAGCCGCAGATCCGTACCGTGCTGCGGGCGTACCTGGAGGCGGACGGGTTCGCGGTCGAGGAGGCCGGGACCGGCGCGGAAGCGCTGCACCGGCTGGGCGGGGCGGGGGAGGGAATCGACCTCGTCCTGCTGGACGTCGGACTGCCGGACCTGGGCGGACTTGAAGTGCTGCAGAAGATCCGCGCCACCTCGAACATCTACGTCATCCTGGTGACCGCACGCTCCGAGGAAGTCGACAAGCTCGTGGGCCTCAGCGTGGGAGCCGACGACTACATCACCAAACCCTTCAGCCCGCGCGAGGTCGTCGCTCGCGTCAAGACCGTGCTGCGTCGGGTCCGGGCGGACGAGGCAGCTCTCATCGAAGACTCGGTACTCCGCTTCGACGGTCTGTCGATCGACCCTGACCGCCGCGAGGTCGAGACCGAATCCGGGCCGGTGCCGCTGTCGGCGCTCGACTTCGACCTGCTGCTGGCGTTGGCGACGGCGCCCGGCAGGGTCTACTCCCGCACCCAACTGCTGGAGAAGGTTTGGGGCTACGACTTCTACGGCGACGATCGGATCGTGGATGTCCACATCCGCAGTATGCGGAGCGCCCTGGGTGACGACGCGGCCGCGCCGCGGATCGTCGGGACGGTTCGGGGCGTCGGCTACAAGTTCCTCTTGAAGCCCACGAGGTCACCATCGTGAACAAGTTGAGCGTCCGGCTGGTCGTCTCGCACCTCCTGGTTGCGTTGCTGGGCGGCGCCGCCACGTTCCTGGTGGTCAGGGCCCTGGCCCCAGCGCTCTTCGACGCGAGCCTTCGCCGCAATCCCAACCCAGGTTCAGGACATGCCGGAGGCGGCCAGGGCGGCAACCAGGCGTTGCGTGACCAGTTCGCAGCAGCGGTCGACCAGTCGCTGCTGATCGGTGCGCTGGTCGGCGCCGTGGCCGCTGCCGTCCTGGGGGCGATCCTCGCTTACCGCGTGATCCGTCCACTGCGCACCATGCGGAGCGCGACCAGGGACATGGCTCGGGGACGCTACGACGTCCCGGTCGAGCTCCCCCGCGAGACCGAACTGGCCGAACTCGCCGCCGACGTGAACACCCTCGGCCGGGCCTTGGCCGAAACCGAGGCGCGACGCGTCCGGCTGCTGGGTGAAGTGGCCCACGAGATGCGGACGCCGTTGACCGTGATCGACGGCTACGTCGAGGGGATGATCGACGGTGTGCTGCCCACCACGCCCAGCGAACTCACTCAGGTCAGCGAGGAGGTTCGGCGCCTGCGCCGCCTCGGTGAGGACCTGACGGCGCTGTCGAAGGCCGAGGAGGGCCGACTCGCGATGGCGCCGGTCGACCTCGACGTCCGTGACGTGGTTCTCGGTGCGGCGGAACGGCTGCGTCCGCAGGCCGAGGACGCCGACCTCAACCTGGTTGTCGAGCCCGGACCAGACCCGCTGACGGTGAGTGCCGACTCGGATCGGATCGCCCAGGTCGTGACCAATCTGATCGGTAACGCGTTCCGCGCCACCGAGCCGGGGGGGACGGTGACCATCACCTGCTCCCGGACGGCTCGTGAGGCGCTGATCGCGGTGTCGGACACGGGCGTCGGAGTGGGAGTGTCGGATCTCGGGCGGATCTTCGAGCGCTTCTACCGGGTTCCTGGACGCCGCGGTGCCGGCCACGACACCGGTTCGGGCATCGGACTCACGATCGCTCGGGGCATCGTCCGGGCCCACGGCGGCGACCTGACCGCAGCATCACCAGGACTGGGCCAAGGCTCAACCTTCACCGTGCGACTCCCGCTGGTCTAGCACCTGAGTGCCGCGCCTCGCGTGGACGAGTCGCCCGTGGGGCAACCTGCCGGTGGTCAACCGCCTCGGGCGCGGGGAGTCCCAGCCCTACTCCATGACCTTGGTCGCCTCGGCGAGGTTGAGCTTGACGATGCGCACGACGGGCGGGATCTCCGAGATCAGCATGATGACCAGCAGGCCCGCCAGGATGACCGCGATGGAGGCCGGCCGGATGTAGGCGGTGATCGTGAACGCCTCCGACGACAGTTGCGAGTAGAGCAGGTCCGCCGTCCGCAGTCCCAGCCACACGCCCAACGGAGCTGCGGCGAGCCCGAGCAGCAGGTTCTCGATGGTGATCATCCAGGCGATCCTGCCGGTGCTCTCGCCGATGGTGCGCATCGTGCCGATCTCGCGGGTCCGCTCGAGGACATTGGCGTTGAGCGTGTTGTACACGACCACGAACGCCATGGCGAGTCCGAACCCCAACAGGAGGGCCTGATAGAAGTCCGTGAACGCCATCATTTCCGTGAACCGCGCGAGCATCTCGGCCTTGACGACCACGGACACGGCGCCCTGGATGTCGCCGAGGCGCTCCTTGACGTCCGGCGTCCGGGCCGCCTGGGTATCCACGTACAGCGTGTTGTAGCGCTCGGACAGGCCGGTGAGGCGTCTGGCGACGTCCAGGTTGGCGAAGAGCGGGGCGCCCAGTGTCTCGTTACTGATGGCCGCCACCGGCACGTCCGTCCACCGATCGCGGTACGGCGTCTTGACTTCGACGGTGTCGCCGACGCCGACACCGAGCTTGTCGGCGATCGTGGCGGTGATCACCAAGCCTCCGGAAGAGAGCGCCTCGAGCGGGGACGGGCCGGCGACGATGTCGAAGCCGTGGAAGTCGGCCGGCGGCTCCGCGCAGGTGAGCGCACCCTGGTAGGACGCCTGGTCAGTGCGCAACTCGGCCGCGACGACGAGCGCGGCCTGGACTCGTTCCACACCGGCCCAATGGCCGACGTCGCCCTTCCGCGCCGCACCGAACGGCTCGGCGAAGAAGGCTTGGACGTCCCAGCGCTCACTGAAGGTGTCGAAGCGATCGAACATCTCGTCCATCCCGTCGAACATCGACTGGGTCGTGACGGCAAGCAACATGGCGAAGGCGACTCCGACCACGGTGTAGAAGCTGCGCCGCTTCTGTCGGAAGAGGTTGCGCAGGGGGATGCGAAGGACGAAGGTCGCCGGCAGGAACGGCGAGAGCAGCCGCTCGAGCACGGGAATGTGCCCGCCGGAGAGCGCGGTATTCGGGTCGGTGTACATCGCCTGGGCGGGCGCGAGGCGAGACGACCGCCAGGCAGGGGCGATCCCGGAGAGGACGCACGCGAGGGTCGAGATGGCCGCGGCGCCGGCCACGACCTCGGGGTTGACGTGGTGCTCCAGGAACGGCACACCGAGGATGGAGACGTACTGCTCCGCGATAACCCTGGCGAGCAGGTCGCCCAGGCCAAAGCCGAGAACAGCTCCGAACCCGGCGACGAACAGCGAGAACGCCAGATACTGCACGAGAATCTGCCGGTCGCTGTAGCCGAGTGCCTTCTCCAGCCCGATCTCGCGCCGCTGCGACGTGACCAGCCGGGACAAGGCGATGAACAGCGAGCTCGAGGAGATGGCCAGGATGACGGCCGGCAGGAACAGCGCCATCACGCGGTTCTGCTCGATCTCCTCGGCCAGCATGAAGCTCGACGGTTGGTCGGCGCGCAGCGTGGTCGTGATCACGCGGGACCGGCCCACCGCACTCTCGACATCCCGGACGACCTGGTTGGTGTTCGCCTCAGGCTCGACGATCACGGCCACGTTCGTGATGATCCCGGGCCTGCCCACGAGCCGCTCGGCGTCGTCCGCGCGCATGAACAGCACGGCGAACTCCCGCGGCGAGGGCAGTGAGCCCTTCTCGGGCACGGCATACATGTATTCGGCGCTTGCCGCGATGCCGACGATCCGGACGTGCTTGTGCTCACGCCCCATGCGAAGGGTCAGTTCGTCTCCCGCTCGGGTGCCGGTCTCCTGCGCGAACTTGGTGTGCAGGATCGCCTCGGCATCGCCCCGCCGGGGCCAGACGCCTGATTGCAGCAGCAGGTCGTTCACGGCCGGTCGGCCTGCGTTCGGGAGGCCGACGATGCGAGCGGTCGCCGTCTCGTTCGATTCCTCGTCCAACTCCAGCGCCACGTCCTGCACGATTCGTCCTTCAGCGGCCAGAACGCCGGGAACCGCGCGAACCGCCGCGATCTTGGGGCTCGGAATGCCGGTCAGCGAGGTCGAGAAGTCGGCGAACTTCAGCTCCCTGTTGGCTCGTTCGACCGACTTGGTGAGGTCGAGGTAGCCGGCCTGGAAGGCGACGAACGTCGAGATCCCCAGCGCGACGACCATGATCAGCCCCGCGAACTGCCCCTTGCGGGACAGCAGGTCGCGCCACGTCTTGAGCAGGAGCATTCTCATCGGTTCATCACCACTCGACGTCCTCGGGTGCGATGGGGTTTTCGTTGACCTCGATGCGAGCGATCCGGCCGTCGCGGAAGTGCAGGACCCGATCCGCCGCCTGGGCGAGCGGCTGGTTGTGGGTGACGATCACGACCGTCGTGCCCAGCCTGCGGTTCACCTCACGCATTGCGGCGAGCACGAGCTTCCCGGTGCGGAAGTCCAGGTTGCCGGTGGGTTCGTCGCCCAGGATCAGCGCTGGCCGCTTGGCCAGCGCGCGGGCCACGGCCACCCGTTGTTGCTCGCCTCCGGAGAGTTGGGACGGGAAGTGGTCCAGGCGCTCCGAGAGGCCCACCTTCGCCAGCAGCTGGGCCGAATCCTCGCGGTCCCGGTTGCGCCGGTGGCCACGGCGGGCCAATTCGAGGGCGAAATCCACGTTCTCCCTGGCCGTGAGCGTCGGGATCAGGTTGAAGAACTGGAAGACGAACCCGACAGTCCGGCGGCGGAACAGGGTCAGCTCGTGCTGCCGGTAGTGGGTGATGTCCTCCCCGTCGATGACGATGCGGCCGGCCGTGGGGGAGTCGATCCCGCCGATCAGGTTGAGCAGCGTGGTCTTGCCCGAACCGGAAGGCCCGAGGATCACCACGAACTCGCCGCGATCGAGAACGAGATCGGTGTGGTTCAGGGCCGTGACAGTGACCTCACCCATGCGGTAGGTCTTCACGACGTCCTCCAGGACGACGAGCGAAGCGCTCGTGGTGGTGACCTTCGACATGGAGCACGCCCCCGCCCCGGCAGGGACGCTGAGGGTCGAGCGTCCAGTGCCTAGGCCTTGATCGTACCGCCGAGCCGCTGCGGCAGGCGGTGTCGGCTAGTCCTCTGGGCTCAGGAGGCTTGGTGGCCTTGGGCGGTCTTGACGCTCGCGACGAGTTCGTCCCACGAGGTGATGAACTTGTCGACGCCCTCGGCCTCGAGGGTCTGGAACACGTCGTCGAGGTCGATGCCGGCGGCGCCGAGTTGGTCGAGGACGGCTTGTCCCTCGGCCGCGCGGCCCTCAATCGAGGCGAGAACCTCGCCGTGGTCGGCGAAGGCCTGCATGGTCTTCTCCGGCATGGTGTTCACGATGCCGGCGGCGATCAGCCCGGCGACGTAGAGCGTGTCGGGGTAGGACGGGTCCTTGGTGCCGGTGGAGGCCCACAGTGGGCGCTGCACGTTGGCGCCCTGGGCGGCCAGCGCCGTGAAACGCTCGCCGCCGAAGACCTGCTGGTAGGCGCCGAACGCGACGATTGCGTTGGCGACGCCAGCCTTGCCCTTGAGGTCGGATCGGTCGAGGACGGCCAGCCTGCTGTCGATTTCGCTGTCCACCCGGGAGATGAAGAACGATGCCACCGAGTGGATCGTGGACAGGTCCTTGCCAGCGGCGGCCGCCTTCGCGAGGCCGCTCAGGTAGGCGTCCATGACCTCGGCGTAGCGCTGCTCGGAGAAGATCAGGGTGACGTTGACCGAGATCCCGGCGGCGATGGTGGCCTCGATCGCCGGCAACCCAGCCCGGGTGGCGGGGATCTTGATCAGGACGTTCGCGCGGTCGACCAGGTGGTACAGCTCGGCTGCCTGGGCGATGGTGCCCGCGGTGTCGTTGGCCAGGCGGGGCTCGACCTCGATCGACACCCGGCCGTCGAAGCCACCTGAGCTTTGGTGGATGTCGGCGAACAGGTCGCAGGCGTTGCGGACGTCGGCCGCGCACAGCTGCTTGATCGCCTCGCTGGTCGACACGTCACCGAGGTCGATCAGCTGGGGCGCGTAATCGGCGCCGTTGGTCAGCGCCGCAGCGAAGATCGTCGGGTTGGTGGTGACTCCGGTCACCGAGTTCTCGGCGATCAACTCGGCGAGGTTGCCGCTGTTGATTCGGCCGCGGGACAGGTCGTCCAGCCAGATCGAAACGCCGGCGTCGGACAGGGTCTTGAGTCGGGTATTCATTGTTCCTCCGTTGTTGGAGCGTTGGGAATGCGGGTCAGACCACCGTGACGAGTGCAGCTCTGGCGTGGGCGGCGATGGTGTCGGGGGAGGTTGGATTCCTTGAAACTAGTGAGACGCGGGGCGTCACCGAACGGCCTTTCCAGAAGTTGCCGTTGAGGTGCTTACCGACCCCATGCTCGCTAAGAGCGTGTGCCTCGGCGTCAACCCGAAGCCGCGACCTTGATGCGGTAGGCGGCGACGATCATGGCGGCGGCCATGTCGGTGGAGAGCATGCCGGTGTTGATCACCAGGTCGAAACGGTCGTTGTCGCGGGGGTCCCAGTTGTGCAGGCGCAGCGACAGCTCCGCACGGACGCGGTCCTCACGCGCTTGCCGCGCCCGGGCGTGGGCGAGGTCGATGCCCGCCTCGGAGGCGGCGCGCGCTAGCCGCTGTTCGAGCGGGCCGTCGAGTTTCACGTGGAGGGCGGTGGGGACGTCGGCGAGGATCACGGTCGCGTTGCGGCCGATCACGACTCCACCCTCGGTCACCGCTTCGCGCAGTCGGCGGACGTGGTCGGCGACGTCGCGCGTCAGCGCGGCCCCGGAGAATACGCCCGCGTCGGCCGACGGAGCGGTTCGCCCCAGCGTGTCCAGAAGGCGGGTGAGGAGGCTGTCGTCCCTGCCGGCGTGCGGCTCCGCAGCGGCCTCCAGCTCCTCCGATGAGAGGTGTTGGGCGAGGAAGGGCACGTGGAGCGCGGACGCGACGGCGCTTCCCACGGTGGTGGCGCCGGAGCCGTACGTCTCCCACAGGGTCACCACGGGGCGCATGGCCCCCGGAGTGTTCATCAACGCGCCTCCCGGTTTTCGGCCGTCCCTCAGGTTAGCGGCGTGAAGCCGCGCCGGGGGCGTCCGGGTGCAACATGAGGCAAAGCACCCCTCGCCCGAGAGCTGATGGTTGACGATGGTTCCCATGACGGACTCCGGGGCGGCCATCGCTCCACCCGGGCCTGGACCGAATCAGGTAACCGAACCGCCACGGGCAGGGCTTACGCGACACTGGGTCGTTGCCGCCGGGGCCGCCTGCATGATGACCTCCGCCCAGTTCGTCTTCCTCAGCCCGTCCATTCTGAACCCACCGCTGGCGCGCGCCTTGGGTGTTGGTTTGAGCGAGGTGATGATCTACAACTCCCTCATGGGCGTCTCCGGTGTCGTGGCGATGACCTTCCTCGCCCCGGCCCTGTTCCGGAAGATCGGTGTTCGGGCTGCGGTTGTCGTCGGTGGCCTGTGGCTGGCGGCGACGATGGGCGCGGTCGCCGTTGTGCCGAACGTGGCGGTGCTGTACGTGTTGGGTTTCGCGGCGGGTCTCAGCTTCGGCATCGCTACCACCATGGCCGGGTCGATGCTCGTCAATACCTGGTTCGAGTCGAGTCGCGGCACGGTGATGGGCGGTGTGTTCGCCGTCTCTGGGCTCGGGGGGATCGGCGCCGGACTCGCGTTGCCAGCGCTGGTGTCGGCCAGCGGTTGGCAGTCGGGCTTCCTCCTGATCGCGGTGCTGCAGCTGGTGCTGGTCGTGCTGCCGGGCCTCTTCCTCGTACGGTCGACGCCCGCCGAGGTCGGCCTGCGCCCGTTTGGGGCGCGAGCGGAGTCGCCCGAGTCTCGCACTCCGCAGGTCCTCTTGCCCGGCGTGCCGGCCCGGATGGCCTTCCGAACGCGGCAGTTCGCGGCTCTCGCCCTCGCGATCGTCCTGTTCTCGAGCGTCCTGGCGGTACAGCAGCACTTCGCGCCGATGATGGTCGAGCGCGGTGTTGAGCTCCCCATGGCTGGCACCCTGCTGTCGCTGATGGCGCTGGCTTCGGTGTTTTCCAACATCGTGCTCGGCATGCTGAACGACCGGCGCGGCACGCTGGTGGCCGTGCTGCTGGCCCTGGCCTGCCAAGCCCTGTCGATGGTGGCCTACATCTTCTCCGCCGGCTTCCTGCCCTTGGCGGCCAGTACAGCCCTCTTCGCGATGGGCGCCGCCTTCCCTGGCATCCTCGTGCCCATCGTGGTGATGCTGCTGTTCGGGATGAGGGATTACCCCACGATCCTCGGTCCGGCGATCGCCATGGTGCCCGCCGGCATCTCGATCGGCACCCCACTGTGGGGCATGGCGTACGACCGCACCGGCAGCTACACCATCGCGCTCGTGGCGGCCGCCGCCCTCACCGTCGTGGCCACTGCGCTGCTCAGCTGGACGATCCGCTCGGCGTCGGCGCTGCGAACCCGGGTCGAGCGTGAGCTCAACCAGACCTACGACACCACCGGCTGATCCGACCCGGCCACCCGCGCCCGGACGTCCTCGCTACGGAACTCAGCGGCGGTCTTTCGCCCCGATCAGTAGCGGAGTAGGAGGTAGGGGGTGGCGATGGCCAGGGTGACGACGGCGACCACCGAGCCGTAGCGGGTGAACTCCCAGAACGAGATCGGATGCCCGTTCTTCTTCGAGATTCCGGTGACGACGACATTGGCGCTGGCACCGATGGCGGTGGCGTTTCCGCCGAGGTCGGCACCGAGCAGGAGCGCCCACCACAGGCCGTTCTGGCCTTTGAACGGTCCGTCGCCGTTGACCAGTTGGTCGACCACGGGGGCCATGGTCGCGACGAAGGGGATGTTGTCGATGATGGCGGAGAGGGCTGCCGATCCCCACAGCAGCAGCATCATGGCCGTCGGCAGGCTGTCCCCGGTCGCGGCGACCAGGCCGTCGGCGAGGTGGCCGATGACCCCGGTCTTGACCAGCGACCCCACCAGCAGGAACAGCCCGGCGAAGAACAGCAGCGTCTCCCACTCGATATCCACCAGGTACGACTGCGGACGCAACCCGCTGATGGCGATCAGCACCCCGGCCCCGAGCAGCGCGACCACCGACGGTTCCAGGTGGAGGACGCCGTGCAGGGTGAACGCGGTGAGCACGAGGGCGAGCACGATGAGGCTGCGCACCAAGAGCGATGGGTCCTGGATGGCTTCGCGTTCGTCCAGCTTCATCACTTCGGCGACCTGGTCGGGGTCGGCGGTGAAGTCCTTGCGGAACAGGAACCGGGACAGTGCGACGAAGGCGATCATCATGACGACCACGATCGGCGCGAGGTTGACCAGGAAGTCGTTGAACGTGAGCCCGGAGCGGCTGGCCACGATCAGGTTGGGGGGGTCACCGACCAGCGTCGCGGTGCCGCCGATGTTGGACGCCAACGCCTCGGCGATCAGGAACGGCACCGGGCGGACGCCGATCTTCTCGCACACCAGCAGCGTCACCGGGGCGATCAGCAGCACGGTGGTGACGTTGTCCAACCCAGCGGAGGCGAGCGCGGTGATCAGGCACAGCAGGGTCATCACCCGGAACGGTTTGCCCTTGGCCCGCTTCGCGGCCCAGATCGCGACGAACTCGAACACCCCGGTCTGGCGGAGCACGCCGACGATCACCATCATCCCGAACAACAGGAAGATGACGTTCCAGTCGATCCCGGTCTCCTGGGAGAAGAACGCGTCGTCCGGCCCCATCACCCCGATCGCCAGAATCACCCCTGCCCCCGCGAGCGAGGCCGCGACCCGGTTGATTCGCTCGGAGGCGATCAGGATGTAGGCGATGGTGAAGACGATGATCGCGGCGATCATCATCAGACTGGCTCCCCGCACACCAACTCCAGCAGGCGGGACGCGGTGACGACCCCGATGATCTTGCCTCCCTCGACAACAACACACAGCGGGCTTCGGAGCCGGGCCATC
This sequence comes from Propionicimonas sp., assembly GCA_049688555.1. GTDB lineage: Bacteria > Actinomycetota > Actinomycetes > Propionibacteriales > Propionibacteriaceae > Propionicimonas. The sequence continues at coordinate 7,875 of JBAVKY010000109.1, read as the reverse complement.
ACGGCGGCCAGCTCCAACACCGTGTCGTCGGCCTTCAACACCGGCAGCTCCACTGGCCGTTCCGGCAAGAGGTCACCCACGGTCGAATCGCCCAGCCTGTCGGCGATCCGGTCAGCCGCGAGCTCCCCGATCACTCCAGCCAGGGTCGGGTCTGCCTGGACATAGTCCGGCACCACGAACCTGACCACCTCGGACGCCGGCAGCACGGCCTTGGGAGTCCCATCCGGCTCCGCGACCACGAGGCCGGGCAATCGGTCGCGCGCGATCAGCCGAGCCGCCACGAGGGCGGAGGTGTTCACCCCCACCACGGGGTAGCGTTCCGCGATCTCACCAGCGCGCATGCCCCAACCCTAAAGGTCACTCGCTCGGCCGGGCGCCCCGCCCTGATGGCAACTTGTGGAAAGGCCAGTCGGCTCTGAGCAAGGTTTCGCTAGTTTCGAGGCGACCCCTTCGACTACTTGATCCCGGTGCCAGCACCGAGGAAAGGCCAATGATGACCGGTTTCACTTGGACGGACCTGGACCTGCGCGCGGTGGATACCGCTCGTGTGCTTGCCGCTGACGCGGTGGAGAAGGTGGGTAATGGCCACCCGGGGACGGCGATTTCGCTGGCGCCGGTGGCGTACCTGCTGTATCAGAAGGTGATGGCGGGCGATCCGGCGGATCCGTCGTGGGTTGGTCGGGACCGGTTCGTCTTGTCGATCGGACATTCGTCGTTGACCCAGTATGCCCAGCTGTTCCTGGCCGGCTACGGCTTGGAGGTGGCCGACCTGGCCGCGCTGCGGACGGAGGGGTCGCTGACCCCGGGCCACCCTGAGTATGGGCATACGGCTGGGGTGGAGTGCACGACCGGCCCGTTGGGGGCCGGCGTGGCGAATGCGGTGGGGTTCGCGATGGCGGCCCGCCGCGAGCGGGCGCTGCTTGACCCGAACACCCCGCTGGAGCAGCCATCGGCGTTCGATCGGACGGTGTACGCGATCGCCGGTGATGGGTGCATGCAGGAGGGTGTCTCCTCGGAGGCTTCGTCGTTGGCGGCCGCGCAGAAGCTGGGCAACCTCGTGTTGATCTATGACGACAATCGGATTTCGATTGAGGGGGAGACCCAGATCGCGTTCACCGAGGACGTGATGGCTCGTTATGCGGCCTACGGCTGGCATGTGCAGCATGTGGACTGGACCCACGGCGGGACCGGGTACCGCGAGGATGTTCCGGCGCTCCACACCGCTCTCGAGGCCGCGAAGGCGGTCACGGACCGGCCGTCGTTCATCAAGTTGACCACGGTGATCGGTTGGCCGTTGCCGACGAAGGCTGGGCATCACTCGGTGCACGGCTCGAAGCTGGGTGGGGTGGAGCTCGCTGCGTTGAAGACCGCGCTGGGGTTTGACCCGGCAGCGAACTTCGCGGTGGCACCGGAGGTCTTGGAGCACACGCGCGGGCAGGCCGCCGATCGTGCGGCCGCCGCGAAGGCTTCCTGGCAGCCGATGTTCGACGCTTGGCAGGCCAGCAACCCCGACCAGGTCGGGCTGTTCGAGCGGCTGGTGGCGCGTGCTCTGCCGGAGGGCTTGGCTGCTGCGCTGCCGGTGTTCGGGGCTGGGAAGAAGTCCACCCGGGCCGCCTCCGGTGAGGTGCTGACTGCCCTGGCCGACGTGGTGCCGGAGTTGTGGGGTGGCTCGGCCGACCTGGCCGGGTCGAACAACACGACCATGAAGGGGCAGAAGTCGTTCCTGCCGCCGGAGCAGTCGTCGCACGATTTCGTGGGTGACTACACCGGGCGGACCCTGCACTTCGGGATCCGTGAGCATGCCATGGGCAATATCCTGAACGCGATCACCCAGTCGGGCCTGACCCGCGCTTATGGGGGCACGTTCCTGGTGTTCGCCGATTACATGCGCGGCGCGGTCCGCCTTGCCGCCCTGCAGCGAGTGCCGTCCATTTTCGTGTGGTCACACGACAGCATCGGTGTCGGAGAGGACGGCCCCACCCATCAGCCGGTCGAGCACCTCGCCTCGTTGCGGGCGATCCCCGGCCTGGACGTGATCCGCCCGGCCGACGCGAACGAAACCGCCCATGCGTGGGCCAACGCGCTGGCGCACCCCGACCGTCCCTCGGCGATCATCTTGTCCCGGCAGGACCTGCTGACCGTCGACCGTAGCCAGCCCGGCTATGCCGCCGCCGACCAGGTCGCCAAGGGTGGCTACACCCTGGTCGACGCCGACGGCGACCTGCAGGTTGTCCTGATCGCCACCGGCTCCGAAGTCGAGGTGGCCCTGGCCGCCCGCGACCTGCTGCAGGCTGACGGCATTGGCACCCGCGTCGTCTCCATGCCCTGCACCGAATGGTTCGACACCCAGGACGCCGGCTACCGGACGTCAGTGCTCCCCGCCGGGACCGCGAAGGTCGCCATCGAAGCCGGCGTCCCGCAGGGTTGGCGCGAGTACGTCGGGGACGCCGGCGAAATCGTCTCGATCGACCACTTCGGCGAATCCGCCTCGGCCAACCGGCTGTTCGCCAAGTACGGCTTCACCGCCGACAACATCGCCGCCCGCGCCAAGACCGCCCTCGCCAAGACCGCCCTCGCCAAGGTCGTGTGATGAGCTACCAGGTGACCAAGAACCCTCTCGGCGGGGTTGAGGCTCGGCCAGGGGAGGGGCATTACGGCTGCTTCGACCACGGCGCCCACGTATGGTCCTGGCAGCCCGATGGGCAACGGCCGGTGTTGTGGCTGAGCGCGAAGTCGATGTTCGAGCCCGGTCAGCCGATCCGGGGCGGGATCCCGGTGATCTTCCCGTGGTTCGCGACCGGGCCGGGCGGTGACCGAACCCCCCCACACGGATTCGTCCGTCTGAAGAATTGGAACCGCTCCGTTGTCGCTGACACCACCGACGTGGACGGCCGACTCGTGGTGGAGTCACAACTCGACCAGACCATGACCGGGGAGCAGCCCGACTTCCCGTTCGCCTTTGTCGCGAAGCTCCGGGTGGACTTCACGCGGGAACACCTGGAGGTCGGCCTCGAGATCCGCAACGCGGACACGCGGCCGTTCACGTTCGAGGAGGCGCTGCACACCTACCTCGCAGTGAGCGATGTCCGGCAGGTCAGCGTCAGTGGGCTGGAGGGGGTCAGCTACCTCGACCGCGCCGCGGGTGCCACCAAGCTGAACCGCGTCCAGGACGGTCCGGTCACGATTACCGGTGAAACGGATCGGCTGTATCAGCAGCACCAGGCGGTGGTGCTCGACGACCCGGAGTGGGGACGGTCGTTGCGCATCACCGATGAGGGGGCAGCCAACCTTGTGGTCTGGAACCCCTGGGAAGTCAAAGCGGCGGCGATGCCCGACTTCGGCGACGAGGAATGGACGCAGATGATCTGCATCGAAGCCGCCAACGCCCTCGACCACGCGATCACGTTGAAGCCAGGCGAAACCCACCTGATGAGTCAACGGATCACGTTGATCTGATCGGAGGGCCGGGCAAGGTCTGGCAACTCGTTGCCGCTGCCCGGCCAACCCCGATGTACTCGGATTACCAGACAAGAGCACCAGGAGATCCCGTGAGCAACGAAGCCACCACCCCCGCAGTACCAGCCAATCAGTCCGCGCCTCCAATCTCAGAGGTGGCGCGGGTGCTTGTCGATTTCGCGCCGTCCAAGTCCTTCTTCGTGGGTATCGACTCCGACGGCTGCGCCATGGACGCCATGGACATCAAGCATCAGGAGTGTTTCACCCCTTGTTACATCAAGTACTGGGACCTGCAGCCGATCTCGACGATTGCGCGGGAAACCGCCCTGTTCGTCAATCTCGGCTCGGTGACCCGCGGCCTGAACCGTTGGCTGGCGCTTCGCCAGCTGCTCGACCTGCTGCGCGACCGCGCCGATGTCGCCGAGCGCGGCGTCACCATTCCCGATTACCCCGAGCTGACCGCCTTCATCGAATCGTCGTACCCGCTCTCCGACAAGGGCATCGCCGAGTGGGCCGCCGCGAATCCGTCGCCGACCGCCGATCGCATGATCGCCTGGGGTGACGGCGTGAACGCGTCGATCGCCGACATGGTGCACGGCTGCGGGCCGTTCCCAGGCGTCCGTGAAGCGATGGTGGCGATGTTCGACGACGTGGACGAGATCACCGTTTCGGCCACCCCCATGGAGGCCCTGCGGCGCGAGTGGTCCGAGCACGGCCTGGCCCAGTACATGAAGGTCATCGCCGGCCAGGAGATGGGCAGCAAGGCCGAGCACGTGCAGTACGCGGCCGTCGGCAAGTACCCGATGAACCACATCATGCTGATCGGTGATGCCCCCGGCGACCGGGACGCCGCCGCCAAGGTTGGCTGCCTCTATTACCCGATCCTGCCGGGTGAGGAAAAGAAGTCCTGGTTGCGCTTCACCGCCGAGGCCCTGCCGAAGTTCCTGAACGAAGAGTTCGAGGGTGCCTACCAGGAATCCCTGATCGAAGAGTTCAACGCCAAACTGCCCGATGTCGTCGGTTGGGAGACCATCTCCGGCAATCGCACCGTCACCATGCCCACGGTCAAGTGAAGAAGGAAGCCATCATGCCCGCCCTCGTAGACCTCACCGCAGCCCCGTACCACCTCGACGACGACCAGGTCGCCTGGGTCGAGCAGACCCTGGCCTCCATGACCCTGGACGAGCAGGTCGGCCAACTGTTCACCAACCTGTTCTTCTTCGGGCCCGACTCTTTCTCGGGTAACCCCTACACCGCCGAGGAGATCCTGGAGAAGTTCCATATCGGCATTGCGCGCTACCACGGCGGCACCGCCGAGAAGGTGCAGGGCCTGCTCAACCGGCTGCAAACGGCGTCCAAGATCCCGCTGCTGATCGCGGCGAACTGTGACTCCGGCGGCAACGGTGGGATGAACGACGGCACCTACGTCGCCTCAGGCGCCCAGACCGAGGCCTCCGGGTCGACCCAGGTCGCCCACGACGCCGGCTATGTGTCCGGACGGGAGATGCGGGCGATCGGGGCCAACCTCAACTTCGACCCGTGCGTCGACATCCTGGCCAACTGGCGCAACACCATCGTCAACACCCGCGCCTACGGCACCAACGCCGCCGACGTGATCAAGTACACGATCCCGTTCGTCGAGGGCCAGCGCGAGTCCGGCGTCCTCACCTGTATCAAGCATTGGCCGGGGGACGGCACCGAGGAACGCGACCAGCATCTGGTGCTGGGCGTCAACGAACTGCAGCCCGACGAATGGGAGGCGAGCTTCGGCGAGGTCTACCGAGCCCACATCGCCAACGGCGCCGAGATGATCATGGCCGGGCACATCGCCCTGCCGTACTACCAGCAGAAGCTGAACCCCGAACTGGCGGACGCCGACATTCTGCCGGCCACCCTGGCGCCGGAGCTGATCAACGGCCTGCTGAAGACCAACCTTGGCTTCAACGGTGCGGTGATCACCGACGCCTCGCACATGCTCGGCATGACCGCGGCGATGCGCCGGGAGGACTACGTCCCGGCCGCGATCGCCGCCGGCTGCGACGCGTTCCTGTTCTTCAACGACCTGGAGGAGGACTTCGGCTTCATGAAGGCCGGCGTCGAGAAGGGTGTCATCAGCAAGGAGCGTCTCGACGACGCCAATCGCCGCGTCCTTGGCCTCAAGGCCAAGCTCAACCTGCACCAGGCGAAGGCCGAAGGCACGTTGCTGCGGACCCCCGCGGACCTTGAGGTTGTGGGCTGCGAGGAGCACCTGGCGATGCAGGCCAACGCGGCCGACCTGGGCATCACGCTGGTCAAGAACACCCTGGGCCAGCTGCCCCTCAACCCGAAGGATCATCGTCGCATCCGGATCTACCACCTGACCGGCGAGGTCGGCGGCATCACCGGCGGCGGCGAGCCTGAGATGTTGAAGGCTTACATCGCGGCGCTCACCGAGCGCGGCTACGAGGTCAGCGTCAACGACGGCAACAGCCGGATCAAGGGCTCGACGCTGAAGTACCGCGACGACGTGGACGCCGCGCTGATCCTGGCCGAGGTGGTGGGCTACGGCGCCCAGAACAACTACCGCATCCAGTGGAAGACGGCCATGAGCAACGAGTGCCCGTGGTACGTGTGGGAGGTCCCCACGTTCATGGTCAGCCACAACTTCACCACGCACCTGCACGATGCGACCATGGTCAAGTGCTACATCAACGCCTACCACCCCAACACGGGCAACGTCCTGGCCACTCTGGACAAGTTGGAGGGCAAGAGCGAGTTCAAGGGCACGCCGAACGACCTGGTCTGGACCGAGAAGTGGCAGGCCAAACTCTGACGCGACGGGCCGTCACTCCCCAGGAGTGGCGGCCCATCCTCGGGATGGCTGGGTTCATCCTGCTGCTTCACGTGGCCGGCTGGGGGATCCTGGCCGGCCTCGTCGCGTCCGAGCAGCTGCCCGGCGGTTCCGGCGAGGTCTTCGGGCTCGGCCTGGGGCTCACCGCCTACACCCTGGGCATGCGGCACGCCGTCGACGCCGACCATATCGCCGCCATCGACAACACCACCCGCAAGCAGTTGGCCGACGGGGGCCGTCCGGTTTCGGTCGGGTTCTGGTTCTCGCTGGGACACTCGTCGGTCGTGTTCGTGCTGGTGGCGCTGCTGGCCCTGGGGGTGCGCTCGCTGGCCGGCCAGTTGGCGGACGAGTCCTCGCCGCTGCAGCAGGTCACCGGGGTCGCCGGGACGGTGATCTCGGGGGTCTTCTTGGTGCTGATCGGCGTGCTCAACTTGATCGTGCTGGCGGGGATCCTTTCGGTGTTCCGGCGGATGCGCCGGGGCGGGTTCGACGAAACCGAGTTGGAGGCCCAGCTGGACAACCGCGGCTTCGTCACCCGGTTCATCAAGGGGGCCACCCGGGCGGTCACCAAGCCCTGGCACTTGTACCCGGTGGGGCTGCTGTTCGGCCTGGGCTTCGACACCGCCACCGAGGTCGGGCTGCTCGTGCTGGCCGGTGGTGCGGCGGTGAGCCTGCCCTGGTACGCCGTGCTGACACTGCCGCTGTTGTTCGCGGCGGGGATGAGCCTGCTGGACACCATCGACGGGTTGTTCATGTACTACGCCTACGGCTGGGCGAACCTGCGTCCGGTGCGGAAGGTCTACTACAACATCGCGATCACCGGGTTGTCGGTGGCGGTCGCCCTGGTGATCGGCGGGATCGAGCTGATCTCGGTGCTGGCCGAGAAGCTGGGGATCGACTCCGGGCCGCTCGCCGCGGTGGCGGCACTCGACCTGGGCGACGTCGGCTTCCTGATGGTCGGGTTGTTCGCGGCCGCTTGGGTGGTCGCGATCGCGGTTTGGAAGTTCGGACGCATCGAAGAGCGGTGGACCGGCGCCTGAGGAGCCCTCGGGCTTGCTCAGGTCACGCGAACAAATACGCAGCCAGGTTCTGCAGCACCACAAGACCAGCCACGGCCATCGCAATCCACGCGGGGAGCATGGCGTTCGGCACGCCAGCCGCCGCAGCCTGACGGCAGAACCGGTAGGTAAACGCCGCTGCCGTGCCGAATAAGACGGCCACCATCGCTATCAGGACGACCGCCAGCCACCAAGGAGCGCGGGTGCCCTCGCCGACCCCGGCCAGGGAGCCTGCGGAGATTCCCACCACGAAGCTCCCGAGCATGGCCACCGGGAGCCCCAGCAAGCTCAACCATGAATTCCGTGCAGCGCTCTCGCCAGCCATCTGAGGGCCTTCCGTCACAGCGAATTCTACGCCCGGGGGAGCCAGCCACGTCGGGATCTGGGCTGGCCCGCCGAGCCGGGGCCGCCGAAGACCCAGCTGGGGGGTCTGCCCTGGGCTACGAGTCCGGCTGCAGCCTGGGCTCGGTGACTCCGCGCGCGGGATCTGGGCTGGCCCGCCGAGCCGGGGCAGCCGAAGCACACCCAAGG
>JBAVKY010000108.1:0-22736 GCA_049688555.1 Propionicimonas sp. | reverse complement strand
GCCGTGCGGGTGGGGACGTTCCGCGGGCGATCCAGAACGTGGTGCTCGGCGGTGTCACCGGTGATCCACTGCTCGATGAACGGGTACAACGCCAGCCCGGTGAAGAGCAGGCCCATGAGCCCGACTCCTGGCAGGAAGATGTTCCACGACCAGGTCGTGCCGAGAAGGTGGGTCTCCCAGTTGGGGATGATCCGGATCGCGCCTTCGACGAAACCCATGTACCAGTCGGGTTGTGAGCCCGCGGTGACCTGCGCCGGGTTGTAGGGACCAAAGAGCCAAACCGGGTTGATCTGCATCAGGGCGCCCATGAGGATCGTGACCCCGAAAACGATGAAGAAGAAGCCGCCGGCCTTGGCGACGTAGACCGGGAACAGCGGGCCGCCGACCACGTTGGTGTCCTTGCGCCCTGGGCCGGGGAAGTGGGTGTGCTTGTGGTAGACGAGCAACGCCATGTGGGCTGAGATCATGCCGAGTAGCAGGCCGGGCACCAGCAGGATGTGCACCATGTAGAGCCGCGGGATCACCAGATCGCCGGGGAACTCACCATTGAACATGAAGAACTCCGCCCAGGTGCCGATGATCGGGATCGAACGCACCAGACCGTCCACGAACCGCAGGCCGGTGCCGGAGAGTAGATCATCGGGCAGGGAGTAGCCGGCGAAGCCCTCGATCAGCCCCATCGACAGCAGCCCGACACCGATCAGCCAGTTGACTTCGCGCGGCTTGCGGAAGGCCCCGGTGAAGAAGACGCGCAACATGTGGACGGTCATCGACGCCACGAACAGCATGGCCGCCCAGTGGTGGATCTGGCGCACCAGCAGCCCGCCACGGATGTCGAAGCTGATCGCCAGCGTCGAGGCGAACGCCTCTGACATCGGGACGCCATGCATCAGGTGGTAGGAGCCGGCGTACTCGATCTCGGTCATGGACGGCTTGAACCAGACGGTCAGGAAGACACCGGTGAGCAGCAGGACGATGAACGAGTACAGCGCGACCTCGCCCAACAGGAACGACCAGTGGTCAGGGAAGGCTTTGCGGAGGGCCTTCTTGGCGAAGCCGGAGACCGGGGCGCGGTCGTCGATCCATCCGACGACGCCCCCCGAAGGCGAGGCGGCGGGTGCCGATGGCGTCTGGGCTGCCGGCACCTCTGGAGTCACCTGAGCAGGCCTGGCCATCAGCGATCACCGTCCTTGTAATCCTTGGATGAGTCCCGCTCGAAGAAGCTCGGTCCCACCGGGACGGTGAAGTCGCTTCGCGCGATCAGGTAACCCTCGGCGTCGGTGGTGATGGGCAGTTGGGGCAGCGAGCGGGCTGCCGGGCCGAATACGACCACACCCGAATTGCCAAGGTCGAACGTCGACTGGTGGCAGGGGCACAACAGGTGGTGGGTCTGCTGCTCCCACAGGCTGATCGGGCAACCGACATGGGTGCAGATCTTGGAGTAGGCGAGGATGCCGTCAACCTGCCATTCCTGCCGCGACTCCGGAATCCGGATCGAAGCCGGGTCCATCCGCACCACGATCAGCGACGACTTCGCCTTGGCCTGTTGGAGCGCGACGCCCTCCAACTCCTGCAAGTTGATCGGCTGGGCGTTGACGAGCTGGCCAACCACCAGGTCAGCGGCCTTGAGGGGCACGAAGTTCACGTCATTGACCAGCCGGACGCCCTCGGCCCAGATGGTCTTCTCGATGGTCTCCTTGCGGAGCGCGGCGGTGGGCCACGGGCCCAGGTCGGCGAACATGACGAGGGCGGGCACCGCGACGAAGCCGAGGCCTCCGACAAGTCCAGAGCCGATCAGCTTGCGACGGCTCAGCCCGCTCTGGGCGACACCGAGCTGCCAGGCTTCGGCCGCTGCTGCCCTTGTCTGTGGTGCCGACCCGGCCGGGTGCCGCTCCTCGACCACTTCCTCATCGCCCATGATCGTCCGGGCCCAGTGAATGGCAGCAACCCCCACCAGCAGCACGGCGAGGCCACTGGTCAGGCCCAGCAGAATCGGGTGAGCCGCGAAGAGAGCTCCGAAAAGGATGAACTGCGCATCGATCGGAACCGCGAAATACACCACGACGAAGGTGATCACCAAGACGGGCACCAGCGCCAGCAACCCCACAACCTGGTTGTACGCGCGGCGACCCGCGGCTTCGTCAACATCGGTGAAGCGCTCGGCCTCATGCGGTACGCCAGGATCGGGGACGGGATAGCGCTCAAGGTCCTGTTTCATTTCCGCGCCGCCTTCGAGGTGATCCACATCGAGAACAACACCAGGCTGCCCATTCCGGCGACCCAGGCCCAGAAGCCTTCCGAGACCGGGCCGAGCCCGCCGAGCGTCAGACCAGCGGACGGCTGGGCGTGCAACTCCTCGAGGTACCCGACCATCGCCTTGACGTCGGTGTCGGGGATCGCGGGGCCGTTGAAGATCGGCATTTGGCCGGGACCGGTGCGCATCGCCTCGTAGATGTCGATCGCCTCAAGGCCCATCAGGGGCGGGGCGACTTTGCCGTTCGGCAGTGCGCCGCCGCTGCCCTGGAAGTTGTGGCAGGCGGAACAGTTGGTGCGGAACAGGTCACCTCCCTTGGCGAGGTCCTCCTCGCTGAGACCCTCGGGCAGGTACTGGTCCTCCGTGGGGATCGATGGGCCCGTGCCGAGGCTGGCCACGTAAGCCGCCATGGCCGCGCGCTCTTCGTCGGTGATGACGTTGTCCTTGCGGGGGGCTTGCGCCAACGGGTTCGCCATGGGCATCCGTCCGCTGCGGACCTGGAAGTCAACTGCTGCCGCGCCGACTCCCACCAGGGACGGCGCGCCTTCTGCGGCGAGTCCCTCACCGTTGAGGCCATGGCAGGACGCGCAGGAAACGGCGAAGAGCTGTTTGCCTTGGGTGACCTGGGCCGACGTGGTGGTGTCGTCGGCGTTGGAACTGGTCGCCGGCGACACCGCTGCGTACAGGCCGCCGACCAGCACCAGTGCAAGGACGACCAGTACTGGACGGGCCGCCTGGTGGCGCCTTGACGATGTCAGGAATCTCATTGGTTTTCCCCGGGGTTTGTCGGAAGCCTCATCGAAGCAGGTACAGAACACCGAACAGCACGACCCAGATCGCGTCCACGAAGTGCCAGTAGTAGGAAGTCACGATGGCGTGAACCGCCTGCTCGTGAGTGAAGGTGCGCGCCAGGTAGGTGCGTCCCAGCATGATCAGAAATGCCACCAGGCCGCCAATCACGTGGAGGCCGTGGAAGCCGGTGGCGAGGAAGAATGCCGACGTGTAAGCATTCACTCCGATGACAAATCCCTCGGAGACCAGCGTCGCGTACTCGAACGCCTGGCCGCCGATGAAGATGGAACCCATCACGAAGGTGAGGGTGTACCACTCGCGCAAGCCCCAGTTGCCGACATTGGCCAGGCTGCCGGTACGGGAGACGATGCCCTTCTCGGCGGCGTGGACGCCCAACTGGCAGGTCACGGAACTGAGGATCAGAATCAAGGTGTTGATCGTCGCAAACCACGGGAACGTGATCCCGAACCATTGGTTGTCAAGGTGCGCGGATCCCCACTCCCACATCGACGTCGTCCCGGCCGCGACCGCAGCGGCGTTCGTGATCTCGCGCAACGAGAAGTAGGCGGCGAACAGCGCCGCGAAGAACATCAACTCGCTGGCCAGCCAGACGATGGTGCCGACTGCGACAGGATCCGGTCGCCCCTTGATCCCCCTCAGGCGCGAGGGGGCGATCGGATGCAGCCCGCCCGGGCTCACCACGGCAGCGGTACCGGTCGAGGATGCGTGTGCCATTTGGACATTATGGCCGGAGTTTGCGTGATTGCCCACCACCCCACGAGAATCCGAATACGCAGGTGTAGGAATAGCCCGGCGAAGATGAACCATGCTGTCGAGGCCAGCTGCCAAGCCCGCCGGGTCGAAGCTGCACCCCTGGGGACGAGTGGGTCGATCTGGTCGAACAGAAGCGGCCTACGCCGCGCCAACCGGTTACCATGACGACGAAAGCCATGTTCCCGGCGCGGCACCAGATGAGGAACCACGATGAGCGACCAGCCAGCCACGAGCGCGACCGTCCTGCTGTACTCCGACGATCGGACCGTCCGCGAGAACGTGCGTCTCGCCCTGGGTCGACGGGTCGCCGGCGACCTGCCTGAGCTCACTTTGGTCGAGGTCGCCACCCAGCCGGCGGTGCTGTCGGCAATGGCGGCCGGCGGGATCGATCTGGCCATCCTGGACGCCGAAGCGACCCCGTCGGGCGGGATGGGGATCGCGCACCAGTTGAAGGACGAGATCGCGGATTGCCCGCCGGTGCTGCTGCTGGTCGCGCGCGTAGCGGATGCCTGGCTGGCCACGTGGTCGAAAGCTGAGGCGGTGTGCGCCTACCCGGTCGACCCGATTCGGCTCCCAGCCGCCGCGGCCGACCTGCTGCGGGCCCGGCTGAGCACGCAGGCGCGGTAGTGGCGGAAACCTGGCCGGATCTGCTCACCGGACTGATCGCGGGGAAAGACCTGAGTGCCACCTCGGTGGCCTGGGCGATGGGACAAATTCTCGCCGGCGATGCCACGCCGGTGCAGATTGCCGGCTTTGCGGTCGCCATGCGGGCCAAGGGTGAGACTGTCGCTGAACTGGGAGGCATGGCGGGGGCGATGCTCGACCGGGCCACCCCGATCTCGATCACCTCAGACGCCGTCGATGTGGTCGGCTCAGGAGGAGATCGGGCCAACACCGTCAATATCTCCACCATGGCCGCGATCGTGACTGCGGGCTGCGGGGTGCCCGTGGTGAAGCACGGCAACCGGGCGGCGTCGTCGGCCTGTGGCACCGCAGACTGCCTGGAAGCCCTGGGGGTCGCCCTGGCGGTGCCGCCCCAGGCGCAGGCCCAGGTGCTGGCGCAGACCGGCATCGTCTTCCTCTTCGCGCCTCTTTACCACCCCTCGCTGCGGCACGCTGCCAGCGCGCGGGGGGAACTCAAGGTGCAGACCACGTTCAACTTCCTCGGCCCGCTGGCCAACCCGGCGCGGCCGCGGGCGCAAGCTGTGGGGGTCGCCAACGCCCAGATGGCACCGCTGGTGGCCGGAGTGCTGGCTGACCGTGGCACGCGCGGGCTGGTCTTCCAGGGTGCGGACGGACTCGACGAGCTGACCACGACCATGGAATCTCGACTCTGGCTGATCACCGATGGACGGGTGGTTCCCGCCGAACTTGATCCGCTCGACCTCGGGATCGCTCGGGCGGCGGCCGCGGAGCTGGTCGGCGGTCCGCCGGCCACCAATGCCAGGATCGTTCGAGAAGTTCTCGCCGGGGCACCCGGACCCGTTCGCGACATCGTGACGCTGAACGCGGCGGCCGCCTGTCTCAGCTTCGCCGGTGTGTCCGTGGAAGACCCGTTGGTGCCCCAATTCGCCAGCCACCTGGAGCGAGCGAGGCAGTCCATCGACACCGGCGCTGCGGCCGGAGTGCTGGAGCGGTGGATCACTGCCAGCCAGGCGGCCGTGGCCGGCTGAGGCCGATGCGGCAGTTTTCCTAGCGAGCCAGGACGGACTGGGCAAGCAGGGCCAGGTACGGCCCACTCAAGAGCGACGGACCATACGGGAACGGGTCCGAGTGGCCTCGGACCAGGCGGGCGGTCACCCCCCAGCCAACTCCGACCAAGCTGCCCAACAGCAGCGCCCAGGTCGCTGTCTGCAACGAGGTCGCCCCCGCCACCGCACCGATGATCGCCGCCAGCCGGACGTCGCCGAACCCGATGCCTTGGCCGAGGCGCCAGAACAGAAAGAACAGGCCGCCGGCTCCCAACGCCATGCCTGCGGCACTGAGAGCGATGCGTGGTCCTTCGGTGGAGCCGCCCTGCAGGGCGGCGATCCCGACCCCCGCCGCGGCGCAGATGGCCACTGCCTGAGTCAGCCGCAACGGGAGCAGACGGGTGTGCGCATCGATGACCACCAGCAGGATCCCTCCGGTGCCCAGTGCCGCCCACGCCAGCCACACCCCGGGCGGGGTGAGAGCGAAGGAGATCCCCAAGGCGAGCAGGCACCACAGCCCCACCTGCCATCCGAAACGACGCGAGATGAGGTCGCCATACGGCGCCGCGGTGGGCTCGTCAGGCGGCAGCGGCAGCCTGCGCAGGATGATGGGAAAGGCCAGGACGCTCAGCCCTGCCAGTGCCGCGGCGAAGATCATGCTGGTCCACGACATGGGCGCAGCCTAACCTCAGGCGGCCGCGTCGGCAGCGTCCGCTTCGAACAACCGGGGTCGGATCAGGCAGGCCGCGTACACGAGCAGTTCGGTGAGCCGGCTGCAGCGGGGGGAGTCATCCAGCGCCCGCAGCGCGCTGGGCGTCAGTCTGCACCACGAGGCGAGGGCGTCGACGTCGCACCCGCCCGCCATCAGCACGCGCAAGCGGTCGCCTGTCGCAGCGGTCGCCACCCAACTGCCTGACAAGGCGGCCAGGTCGGCGGTGGTCACGGCCAGCAAGCGCACGGCGGTGTCGCGGGAGATGCGCCTCACCGGACGGCCCCGGCGTCCGAAGACCAGGTGGTGCACCAGTGTGGGCGACACGCCAGCGCGGGCAGCGAGGGCGGCCCAGGGCAGCGTGGTGACCGCCTGAACGTGGCGCAGGTGGGCCCGGAACGGGGCGGCCAAAACCCAGTCGTGGTTCTCGCTGCGCCGTGGGTCGGGAGTGGTCATCGTTTCCTCCTGCTGGGGTGTCCTGCTGGAGAAAGCCTTCGCGGCCGCCCGTTTGTGACAGGCGGCCGCGATTTTCAGTGTTTCTTAAGGTATGGCCTCAGCGACGGGGCTTGGTGAAACCCGCCGCTTCGGCATGCTCGGTCGTGTCGAACCAGATCTCCGCGATGGTGCGCTCGTAGGAGGCACTCCCGGGGACGTGGTATTTCATCGAACGGGCGTTGCCCTTGATGGTGAACCCCTCTGGCGGCTCGGAGCCCAGGTAGGACCCCTCCGCGGAGGGGCTAGGCGCGAAAGGGTTGCCCATCGCCTCCCTCAGCCCGCTCGGCCGCCTCGTCGAGTTGCACTTCCACTGTTTCGGCGATGTCGGTCGCGGCGTCCTGGGCGGCCTCCACGGCATCTTCGGCCACGTCCGCCGCGTCTTCGGCGATGTCGGCGGCCTCGCCCACCAGCCGCTTGGCTCCGCTCGCCACGTCGTCGGCGATGTCGGCTGCCTTGTCGGCGACGTCCTCCACCACGTCGGCAACCGGATCGGCGATGTAGGCGTCCGACGGGGAATGGGCATGCCAGCCCGAGGTGGGGGGTGCCATCAACTTGCGGATTGCCACCACGACCCCGGTCAGCAGGGCGCCGGCCAGGACGACCTTACCGAGCGTCGCGGGCCAGGTGCGCTGCTGCCTGGCAAGCTGCTTGGCAGCCTTCTGCTGAGCCTTCGCGATCTCTTTGGTCACGACCGCGGTGGCCACTGCCAACTGAGCGGCGGCTTCTCGTGCCAAGGGCTGCGAAGCGGCGTCCTTGAGCAGGTCGGCCAGCTTCGGCAGTAGGTCGTCCTGCACCCTTGAGCGGGCGTCGTCCACGATCGGCGGGATCCGACCCAAGGCGTCGTCCACGGCCGGACGGACCTTCATCACGGTCTTGTCGACTGCAGGAGTGACGGCGTCCAAGGCGTCGTCAAGGACGGGCTTCGCCTTATCGAAGGTCTCAGAGGCGAGGCGGGCGCCGCGGATCTGTGCGTCTCTGAGCACCGGCTGGAGCCTCTTGTAGGCGTCGTTGGCCACTTCTGTGCTCACCCGGCGGGCTTCGTCCGCCCAAGGACCGACGACGTCGCCGGCCTGCTCGACCAAAGGACTCAACCGTTCAGCGGCGTCGGCGAGGACGGCGGATCCCAGCTCAACTGCCGTGTGGGTGCCCTCTTCGACTGCTTTGCACAGGCTCTTTCGGTGCATGCTTCCTCCGATGCTTCACTCGCGGGTGCGCCCGCACTTCGTGAGATCCAAGGTACTCGGCTGTTGGGAGTCGTAACAGACAATCTGTCAGGATGGAGGCCCCCGACGAAAGGACCGCTGACGTGGCCCACACGGCAACCCTGCACACCAACCACGGCGACATCGTGATCACCCTGTTCGCAGACCAGGCGCCCAAGACCGTCGCGAACTTCGTGGGCTTGGCCACTGGGACGAAGGAATACCGCGACCCGCAGACCAGTCGCCCGACCACCGGGAACTTCTACGACGGGCTCGGCTTCCATCGGGTCATCTCAGGATTCATGATTCAGGGCGGCTGCCCGCTGGGCACCGGGACCGGTGGCCCCGGCTACACCTTCGCCGACGAGTTCCACCCCGAGTTGGTGTTCAACAAGCCTTACTTGCTGGCGATGGCCAACGCCGGACCCGGCACCAACGGTTCGCAGTTCTTCATCACGGTGGATCCCACCCCCCACCTGAACCGGCGCCACACCATCTTCGGCGAGGTTGTCGACGGGGCGTCACGCAAGGTCGTCGACGAGATCGCCGCCGTACCGACAGGTCGTCAGGACCGTCCCGTCGAGCCGGTGGTCATCAACTCGGTGACGATCAGCGAGTAGCGCCCGGCAGTTGGGCACGGCCAGGATCACTCAGCCCCGAGGGAGAACGCCGCTTCGAGGTCGTGGGTGGAGTAGGCGCGGAAGGCGATGTGGGTCTCCGTGCCCTCCACCCCCGGCACCTTGTTGAGGTGATCGGCGACTGTCGTTGCCACGTCGTCGATGCTGCGGACGCGAACCAGGGCGATCAGGTCGATCGAGCCGGTCACGGAGTAGACCTCGGACACCCCTTCGAGGTCGGCGATCTGTTGGGCCACCTCGGGGATTCGTGCGACGTCGGCGGTCACGAAAACAATCGCGGTGATCATGGCTGCATCCTAGCCAGCCGACCGGTCCCTCAGGTGGTGATCGCCACTGCCGCGGGCCAGCACGAGGCCAGCGTCGACCGCCAGCCCGGTCTGCGCGTCCGAGTGACCCAAGGCCAGGTCGCCGAGCGCAAGCGTCGCCAACGCGTCCGTCCCGACCCCGGCATGCAAGGGCCAGCTCCATTGGCCCTCGATCTCGATCAGCCTGACGCCAGGCCGCTCTAGCCATGCGGCGATCCGCTCGGCCTCCTCCACCAACCCGGCAGGTGCGGGACCCACGGGGGCCGGCACGGTCTGGGCGGCGGCGATCGCGCTCCGTGCCACGACTTGCGGCACGTCACCTGGACGCGCGAGCGCAGTGGCGGCGAGCCGACCGTAACGAATCACGTGGATCTCCCAGGCCTGGCCGATGCGGAACCCTGCCACGATCTGCGGACATCCGGCCAGGCTGGCCAGCCGGTGCGTGCGGATCGCGGCGGCCAGATACGACTCGAGGCGATTCGTCAGCGTCCTGGCCTCCTCGTAACGCTGCTGGGTCACCAGGGAGCGTAACCGGGGCCGCGCCGCCCGAAGCACCGGACGGACGTCGTCGGCCAGCGCTGACCTGACCCGGTCGACCACGACCGCGTACTCGTCGCGGCTGACCACGTGCTCGCACGGTGCGCAGCAGCGTCCCATCTCGGCCAGCACGCAGGCCGGACTCGGTCGGCGGACCGACAGTCGAGGCGAGCACTGCCGGATCGGGTAGGCCTCGTAGAGGGCCAGGATCGTCTGTTCGGCGGCGTTGCGCTGGTTGAACGGACCGAAGTACTCCGCACCGTCGCCGCATACCGTCCGGGCGATGCTCAGCCGAGGAAAGGGTTCCCGGGTGACCTTGATCCAGTGTTGTCGCTGGGGGTACTTGGAGCGGCGGTTGTAGCGGGGGGCGTGGGCGGCGATCAGCCGGAGTTCCAGGACCTCGGCCTCGAGTTCGGTGCGACATACGGTGGCCTCCACGCCGGTCGCGATGCGCACCATCTCGTCAATGCGGGGCCGGGTTTCCGAAGCGGTGAAGTAGCTGCGCACCCGGGCCTTGACGTTGCGGCTCTTGCCCACATAGAGCACCTGGCGTCGCAGCTGGCCGTTGCCGTCCGGCAGGTCCGCGACGAACTGGTACACCCCGGGGGCCGCCGGCAACTGAGCGGCCATCGTTCGCTTGGCGCGTCGTTGCGGCGAGACCCGCCGGGTGCATTCGACGAGGTCGGCCAACGTGGTGACGCCGAGGTTGCCGACCCGCTCGATCAGATGGTGCAGCACGTCGACGGTCGCCCTGGCGTCGCTGAGTGCCCGGTGGTTCGGGGTCACCGCCGCGTGGACGTGGTGGGCGAGGGTCGCCAGCTTGTAGTTCGGCACTTCATCGCGCAGCAGCACTTGTCGGGCCAGCGTGACGGTGTCGAGCACGTCGTTGCCCGGCCACGCCCTGCCTGCCGCGACGCAGGCCCGCTTGAGGAAACCGATGTCGAAGGGTGCGTTGTGGGCCACCAGAACGGCGTCTCCGGCGAACTCCAGCCAGGCAGGCAGAACGGCGGCCAGGCGTGGGGAATCGGCCACCATGGAATCGGTGATCCCGGTCAGGACCGCGATCAATGCGGGAATGTGGGTCTGCGGATTCACCAGTGTCTGGAATTCGCCGAGCACCTCGCCGCCACGGACTTTCACCGCCCCGAACTCGGTGATGGTGTCCTCGGCGGAACTCCCGGTCGTCTCGAGGTCGACCACGCAGAATGTGACCTCGGACAGTGCCGGGCTGAGGTCGTCGAAACTGGGTTGCAACGAAAGTGCGGCCATGTCGGGAACGTTAGGCCGCGGCAGTGACACTTCCCCTCGACCCGCCGGAGCACCTCCAGATCACGGCAGGGCGCCGAACAGAAGCGGGCAAGGGGCAGGGACTCGCGGGTGGCGACCCAAGGGCGGGCGACCCACCAAGGCAGGGCAGGCGGGGAGGCCAAACTGTCACAGGCGTGCGCAAGCCTGTCTGCATGGACGTGCTACGAGTGGATTGCGCCAGTTGCCGGGTTCGCGGCGGCGGCTGTTCGGATTGCGTGATGTCGGTGTTGCTTGGCCCGATTGACGAGACGGTGGAACTCGACACCGACGAGGTCTCCGCGCTGCAGGCGATGGCCCATTCCGGGTTGTTGCCACCGCTGCGCCTGATCAGGGGGGCGGCCGTCGCAGGTCCGACCGATCCGGATGAATGGCCGGGGTTTGCCATTGACCAAGCCTTCCCTTAGGATTTCTCAGTATTGCTTCAGGCGGCAGCTGCCGTCGACTGTGTCGGGAGGGCCCATGGTTGCACGCGCGTCGATCAGGTCTGCGGTGGCCTCGGCTGCCGCGACGATCATGCTGGTCAGCGGCGTCGCGGTGCCACCAGCCGTCGCCGATCCGAAAGCCATCGATGATGCGAAGGCTCAGGTCGAGGCGCTGCAGGAGCAGGCCAGCGAGATCGGTGAACATTACGACGAGGCTCAGCTCCAGCTCGCGGACGGCAAGGAACGGCTGAAGGTTCTCAGGGCCGACATCGCCGCCCAGCAGGTCGAGGTCGACGCGCTGGCACAGCAGGCCCGCCAGATCACCCTGATGCAGTTCCAAAATCGCGGGGTTGACGTCACGGTCGAGCTCTTCACCGACAGCGACCCGGACTCCTTCCTCGGTCGCCTCGCCACCGCCAGCAAGGTTGGTGAGAACCTCAACGCGACCTTGACGTCGCACCTGGCCGAGCAGGCCAACCTGACCGACCTGCAGCGTGCTGCCGAGGCCGAGATGGCCTCGCTCACCGCCGCGGAGCAGCAGCTGTCGGATCTCGACACCCAGATCAAGGAGAAGGTCGCGAAGGCCGATGCCCTGGTCGCGACCTTGACCGAACAGCAGCGCCAGCAACTCGAGGCCCGGAGCGGACTTCGGGTGTCGTTCGACATCACCGAGCTGGACTCTGCCGATGCCGTCAACGCGAGGTCGCTGGATGCCGTGAAGTACGCGGTGTCGAGAGTGGCGGGCGGACAGTACGTCTGGGGCGCTGAGGGACCCTCGAACTTCGACTGCTCGGGCCTGATGCTCGCCGCCTACCGCTCCGTCGGGGTGTCGTTGCCGCACTCGTCCCGTGCCCAGGCGGGCCTTGGCCGTCCGGTATCGCGGGACGAACTGAAGCCCGGCGACCTGATCTTCTGGTACCACCCCATCCACCACGTCGGGATGTACATCGGCGGCGGCAAGATCGCCCATGCCCGCAACGTGCGCAGCGACCTGGTGATCCAGACCCTGGCCTCCTACCCGGCCCCGTGGGCCGGCGCCCGGCGCATCCTCGGCTGATCCGGTCGGCGACCACCGCAACCCCGACTCAGGCCGGGGCAATGGCTGTCAGTAGGGTGGGCGGTATGCCCCAGACGCGCCTGGCAGCGCTGGCAGTCGCCGCGATCCTGGCGCTGTCGGGCTGCGTTCCCACCCCAGCGCGGCTCGCCCCGGAACCCGGCGCCAGCAGTTCGGCAACCGGATCGGACCTCGTCGAACCCCTCCAGCATGCCCTCACCAACGCTGACCGCAGTGCTTTCTTGGCCAACTTCGCCCCAGGGGACGCCATCATCGATCAGGGCTCGCAGTTGTTCGACAACCTGCGGCAACTCCAGGACGTGAGCTTCGGTTCAACGGGGCAAACCAGTGATGTGAGTGTGACGTGGCGCGTGCCCGGCGATCGCCGCGCCGCCACCCACGTGCTCGCGCTGACGCTAGGACGCCGTGAGGGTCGAGCGGTCATCACCTCCTTGCGTACCGGACCGTTGGTCCCCGTCTGGCTGCTCGGTGAGACCGTGGTCCGCAGCGGCGCCGCCGGTACCGTCGTGGCTCTGCGGAGCGTGCCGGCCGCCCAACTGACCCGCTGGGAACGCCGCCTGGCGAAGGCGGCCAGTGCCGTCTCGACGAGTGGCCTGGGGACCCTTGATGAGGGTTGGAACGGCGATCTGGTCATCGAGTTGCCGAAGACGGCCGCCCAATTCCGGGTGTTGAGCGGGGTGTCGGGTGGCGTTGCGGCAGCGGTCACCGTCTGCGGCGCCGGCAGCCCGAGGATCGTGATCAACCCGACCCAGCTGGACGAAGCTGCCGCCTACCTCGATGCCCTGCTCGTCCACGAGGCCGTCCACGTGGCGACGAAGGCCTCCTGCGAGACGGCTGGCCCAACGTGGCTACGCGAAGGCCTGGCGGAATGGGTTGCCGTCCAACACAGCCCGAGCACCCGCGACTACGACCGGGACTGGGTGGAATGGCACCTCGCTCGTAGCCCGGTGCCCAAAGCCCTACCGGAGGATGCGGCCTTCGACGATTCCGACCCGGACCAGGTCCTGGCCGCCTACGCGCTCAGCCAGTTGGCCGTCGACGTGGTCGTCCACCGTCTCGGCAGGCAGCGTGCGATGAGCTACCTGGCCGCGTTGATGAACTCCGATCAGGGCGACCCGAAGGCCACGAAACGGCTCACCGGCTGGTATCGCGCCGCACTGCGACGGATCGCAGCCTCAGGCTGAATGCCGCTGCAGGAAAGCGAGGGCGCCGGAGAAGATCTCTTCCTTGTCGTGATCCATGGTGGCCACGTGGTAGCTGCGGTGCAGCACGTGCTCGGTGACGTCCTCGCTGGACACATGACTCAGGATGAACTGCGTCGAGGCGGGCGGCACCACATGGTCGGTCGCCGAGCGAAAGACCAACACCGGACACGTCACCAGGTCGAGGCAGGCCCGGACGTCGACCCACATCCGCATCATCGAGTGCGCAGCGCGCAGCGGCGTCCGCTCGTAGCTGCACTCGTCGACTCCCGCCAGGGCGATGTCGGAGCCGATGGCCTTCGCCGACGCCATGACCTTCGACAGCAGGGGGATCGCGAGGGTGTTCGGGTAGCCCATCACGGCCGGGTTGACCAGGATCAGGCCGGCGACACCGCTCGAGTGTTTCTCGGCGAGGCGAAGGGCCAGCGCACACCCCATGGACAATCCGGCGATGAATACCTGATCGCACTCGTCCGCCAGCGTCCGGTACTCGCGCTCCACGGTCGCGTACCAGTCACGCCACTGGGTGACATTGAGCTCCTGCCAGCTGGTGCCGTGACCAGGCAGGCGGGGGAGGGCCACGCGGTAGCCGGCATCAGCGGTCAGCCGTGCCCATTCCAACAGCGACTGAGGTGACCCGGTGAACCCATGACAGAAGAGCACGGCGATCCGTCCAGTGCCGGCGTGGAAAGGCCTTGCGTGCTCGAGTACCTGCATGGTCCCCATCGTAGGTGAGGCCGTCCCGCCGGGCGGGGCTCCCCGAGGCGCCAACGGCAGTCCGCTGCGGCTAGGGTGCTGCCAGGAATTCGGTGACGGGGGTGCCATGTACTACCAGCTCTTCAGGGACGGTCTGTTCAGGCCGGTCGTGAAATGGCTCTTCCGCGCAACAGTGTCGGGACAGGAGAACATCCCCGCCACCGGGGGAGCCATCCTGGCCAGCAACCACCTCGCCGCGGGGGACACCTTCGTGTTGCCCTCGATGCTGAACCGGCAGCTCACCTTCCCGGCGAAGGCTGAACTGTTCAAGGGTGATCGTGGCCTCTTCTCCAAGGCGCTCGCCTGGTTCCTCAAGGCGGTCGGCCAGGTGCCGCTGGATCGTTCCGGTGGACGGGCCAGCCTGGACGGCCTCGAGCCCGTCCTCGAGGTGCTCGCGAACGGCGGCTTGGTGGGCATCTACCCCGAGGGCACCCGATCACCCGACGGTCGGTTGTACAAGGGCAAGACCGGTGTGGCCAGAATCGCCCTGGCCGCCGGCGTGCCGGTGATCCCGGTGGCGATGTTCGACACTCATACGGTGAGGACCAGGATCGGCGTCCCCTGGATCCGCCGTCCCCGGATTGTCATCGGCAAGCCACTGGACTTCTCCGCCTACGCCGGGGCCATCGCCGACCGGAACGTCCTCCGCTGGGTGACCGACGAAGTGATGGCGGCGATCCAGGAGCTCTCCGGTCAGAGCTACGTCGACGCGTACGGGTCATCGGTGAAGTACGGATCGCTGTCCCAGACCGAGGCGAGTGCGCGCGAGCGGCCGCGTCCGGGGCACGGCTCCACCGCGCCTGAGGTTCCACCTGCCAACCAGCCCTGAGCGAACAGCGAGCTGCCGTTTGGGTGTCCGGTGACGCCCCGGCGTATCCTGACCGGCGTGATCGACCACATCCCAGCTCTGACGGAACTGCATCGGCTGCCGGTGGCCCAGCAGCCGACGTATCCCGATCCGGGAGTTCTCGATACCGTCTTGGCGGAACTGCGGCTACGTCCACCACTGGTATTCGCCGGTGAGTGTGACGAGCTGAAGCATCGAGTCGCAGAGGTGGCCGCTGGCCGTTCCTTCATGCTGCAAGGTGGCGATTGTGCCGAGACCTTCGATTCGGTGACCGCGGTCAACATTCGTGGCAAGCTCCGGGTGCTGCTCTCGATGGCCGTGGTGCTGACCTACGCCGCACAGGTCCCCGTGCTCAAGGTCGGACGGATCGCTGGGCAGTACGCCAAGCCGCGCAGCAAGGACACCGAGACCCGGGACGGGGTGACCTTGCCCACCTACCGAGGGGATGCCGTCAATGGCCTGCCCTTCACCGAGGCTGATCGCATCCCCGACCCCAAGCGGCTGATCGAGGTCTACAATCGCTCGGCGGCGACCCTGAACCTGCTGCGGGCCTTCGTGAAGGGCGGCTTCGCCGACCTGCGGGCGGTTCACACGTGGAACTCGGACTTCGTGCGTAACTCCAAGGTCGAAGCCCGCTACGAGGCCATGGCGGCCGAGATCGAGCGGGCACTCGCCTTCATGGTGGCCTGTGGGGTCGACAACGAGTCCTTCCGGACGGTGGACTTCTACGCCAGTCACGAGGCGCTGCTGCTGGAGTACGAGCACGCGCTGACCAGGATCGACTCGCGTACCGGTACGCCGTACGACACCTCAGCCCACATGGTCTGGATCGGTGAACGCACCCGCCAGTTGGACGGCGCTCATGTGGAGTTCCTGCGGCACGTCCGGAACCCGATCGGCATCAAGGTCGGGCCCACGGCCGATCCAGGCGACATCGTCGCGCTGTGCGAGCGGCTGGATCCGGATCTCGAGCCGGGTCGGCTGACCATCATCACCCGGATGGGTGCTGGACGGATTCGCGAGGCGCTCCCCCCCATCGTGATGGCCGTCGAGGACACCGGGCGCAAGGTGGCCTGGGTCTGCGACCCCATGCACGGCAACACCTTCGAGACCTCCCTGGGGTACAAGACGCGCGCCTTCAGCCAGGTGGTCGACGAGGTCAACGGGTTCTTCGACGTGCATGAGGCGTTGGGCACCTGGCCTGGTGGGGTGCACATCGAACTGACCGGGGACGATGTCACCGAGTGCGTGGGTGGGGTCGACGAGCTGGTCGAGGCGGACCTCGCCAATCGCTACGAGTCGGCCTGCGACCCGCGGATGAACCGCAGCCAGTCCCTCGAGCTGGCCTTCACGGTGGCGGAACGGCTGACCAGCGGCCGGATCATGCGAGTGAACCCGATCCAGGAATTCCATGCCGAAGACTTCTGACCTGATCGATCTGCGCAGCGATACGCTGACCCGGCCTACAGCTGGCATGTGGCAGGCGATGCTGCAGGCGCCGGTCGGAGACGACGTGTACGGCGAAGACCCGTCCATTCGCGCGCTGGAGGCCAGGGTTGCTGCCTTGCTCGGCCATGAGGCCGGACTCTTCTGCCCGACGGGGTCGATGGCCAACCTGTTGGGCGTCTGGTCGTTGGTGCGTCCGGGCGAAGAGGTCGTGTGTGACGTCCGTGCGCATGTCGCCAGAGCCGAGATGGGGGCACACGCGGCACTGCACGGCCTCACCATGCGTACCTGGGACTCGGCCGACGGGGTCGCCGATGCGGCCATGGTCTCCCGCGTGATCACGCCGGACGCCGGCCCGTACCTGGTGTCCACCACAGCGGTCGCCCTGGAGAACACCCACAACTTCGGCGGCGGCACGGTGCAGCCGCTCAGTGCGTTGGCTGAGATCTCCGCGCTCTGCGTCGCCGCAGGGGTCGGGCTGCATTTGGACGGTGCCCGGCTCTGGAACGCCCACGTGGCCACTGGAGTGCCCTTGGCCGACTACGGGCGCCTGTTCGACACCGTCAACGTGTGTTTCTCGAAAGGGCTGGGGGCGCCGATCGGCTCGATGTTGGTCTCCGACGCGGCGACCATCGCCCGCGCCAGGGTGCAGCGCAAGCGGCTCGGCGGTGGCTGGCGGCAGGCCGGCATGCTGGCCGCAGCGGCCGACTACGCCATCGACCACCACGTCGCGCGCCTGACTGACGACCACGCGGCCGCCAGGGGCTTCGCCACCGAAGTGGCGGCCCGCGCGGGTGCCGCGGTGGATCCGGCGGCGGTACAGACCAACATCGTGGTGGTGAACACGGGGCCGGTTCTCGCCCGCGATCTCGCGGCCGCCGCCGCCCGTGAAGGCGTGTCGTTGTCCGTGGTGGGCGACTATGCGGCTCGCGCCGTCACCCACCTCGACGTCACCGGTGAGCAGTGCGCCGAGGCAGGCCGGGTCGTCGGCGGCCTGCTTGACGGGTCATGAAGGCGGCGGTGCTCGGTTCCCCGATCGAGCACTCGCTCTCGCCAGTCCTGCACCAGGCCGGCTATGACGCCGCAGGACTGGCGGGCTGGAGTTACGAGCGGCATCGTGTCGAGGCCGCCGAGCTGTCGGCTTTCGTCGCCGGGCTGGACGAGCAGTGGCGTGGCCTCAGCCTCACCATGCCGCTGAAGCAGGAGTGCCTCAGGGTCGCCACGGAGGTCACGGCGTTGGCCCAGCGCGCCGGGGCCGGAAATACCCTGACGAGGCTACCGGGCGGTGGTTGGCGCGCTGACAATACCGACGTCGCAGGGTTGATGGACGCGCTTCACCCCGGCTGGCAGCCCGACTGGCAGGACGCCGCCGTGCTCGGCGCCGGCGCCACGGCTCGCTCGGCGTTGTTGGCGCTGGAGGGCTTGGGAGTGACCCAGGTCACCGTCCACGCCCGCCGCGGCGAGCAGGTCGCTGGCCTCATCGCCTGGGCTGAGGCCGCAGAGCTGCGCCTGGTGGTGAAGGCAGCTCCCCTGGCGGAGTGGGGCGGCGGCCATCAGCCAGCGGTGTTGTCGACCCTGCCGCCCGGCACGGGCGCCGAGGCCTGGCTGGCCGAGGCCCGCGGGGGACTGCTGTTCGACGCTGTGTATGCAGGGTGGCCGACACCGCTGGCGCGGCGGGGTGTGGCGGCTGGGATGCAGGTCGTCGGCGGGCTCGAACTGCTGGTCGCGCAGGCCGCACGGCAGTTTGAACAGTTCACCGGCGTCCCGGCTCCGGTCGAAGCCATGCGCGCAGCTGGCCGGGCCAGCCTCGGGGCCTGAGGCCGCGCTGCAACGTCACGCAGGGGCAACCGCCCGCAAGCGCAGCAAGTCACCGCCACCCCAGCACTAGGCTGAGGGCGATGATCGTCTTGGTGGGTTTCATGGGAGCCGGCAAATCCACGGTTGGCCGGCTGCTCGCCGAGCAGTTGGCGCTGCCTTTCGCCGATTCCGACGAGGTCATCGAGCAGGCGATCGGACTGAGCATCGCGGAGATCTTCGAAGGTTTCGGTGAAGCCGGTTTCCGGGAGATCGAAGCGCGGGTGATCGAGGAGCAGCTGGCAGGGCCGCCGGGTGTGCTCGCCCTCGGTGGCGGAGCCGTCACGAGCGAGGCGGTTCGGGCCGCCCTGGTCGGTCACCACGTCGTCCTGCTGCAGATCTCGTTGGCCGACGCCTTGAGCCGGGTCGGCGGCGATCCCCGCCGTCCGCTGCTGCACCGTCACGACCTTGAGCGGGTCTTCGCCGGGCGGGCCGGTCATTACCGAGCGGTGGCGACCCTGATGATCGCCGCGGCCGGCCGTTCTCCGCAGGTGATCGCCCGCGAAATCGCCACGGCGGTGGCGGATCATGACGCCCTGCCGCTGGACCCCGCCGCACCGGAAGCGGGAGAGTAGACCCATGGACGTCCTCGTGATCAACGGCCCCAACCTGAACACGCTCGGCACCCGCGAACCCGACATCTACGGGTCGGTCACCCTGCCGGAGATCGAGGCCGCGTTGATCGCCCAGGGCGCCGCGGCGGGGCTCACTGTCGACACGTTCCAGAGCAATCACGAAGGGGCGATCATCGATCGCCTGCACGCAGCACGCTTGGACGGGACGCGGTTCATCATCGTCAACCCTGGAGCCTTCACCCATACCTCGGTGGCGATCCGTGATGCGTTCGCGGCGGTCGCGGTGCCCTTCTGTGAGATCCACATCTCCAACATCCACGCGCGTGAGGAATTCCGGCGCCATTCCTACCTCTCCGATCTGGCGGTCGGTGTCATGTTCGGCTTCGGGACGCACGGCTACACCATGGCGATGGACTACGTGGCTCGCAGCCTCGCCTCAACGGAGTGAGGACGAAACCATGCACATCACCCATCTGGGCCATTCCGCCGTCCTGGTCGAGCTGGCCGGTCGCCGAATCCTGATCGATCCCGGGAACTTCTCCACCGCTTGGCACGCCTTGACCGACCTCGACGCCATCTGTGTCACGCACCTGCACCCCGACCACGTGGATCCCGCCCAGGTGCCGGCGCTGATCGCGGCGAACCCGCAGGCGCTGGTCTACGTCGAACCGCAGGTGCTCGATGCCGTTGAGTTGGTCGGCGCGCGGCCGATCGCCGCCGACACGAGCATCGAATTGGGCGGCATCAGGGTGGCCGCGGTGGGTGGGCTGCATGCGGTGATCCACCGAGATATCCCGCGGATCGGCAATGTCGGGCTGGTCGTCACGGCCGAAGGCGAACCCACGCTCTTCCACCCCGGTGATGCGCTGGAGGCCATCCCTTTGGGGGTCGACGTCGTCGCCATTCCCGCCTACGGACCCTGGGCGGCGATGAAGGAGACCATCGACTTCGTCAGGGCGGTGGGGGCGCCGCAGGGCTTCCTGATCCACGAAGGCCTGCTGGCCGAACGCGGCTGGGCGCTGGCGTTCAATCGGATGAACGAGCTGACGCCGACGACGCTGATCGATCTGCGTTCCGCTGGCGCCTGGCAGCCAGAGGACTGAGCCCGATCAGACCGCCACGATCGTGACGGTCGATCCCTTCGGGGCCATCGTCCCGCTCGCCGGGTCGGTGTAGGCGGCCACGTCCAGCAGTTTCGTCTCGTGGCGCACCTTCACCTTGAACCCGGCGTTCTTGAGGATCTCCGTGGCCTCCTTGACGCTCTTGTACGACACCGAGGGCACCGCCACGAGCTCTGGTCCCTTCGACACCACGAACCGGATCGTGTCGCCGCGCTCCAGCTGGCCATCGCTGGGGTCCTGGGAAACCACCAGGCCGGCCGCGATCTTGTCGTGGAACTTCTCCTGGCTGGTCTCCACGATCACGCCTTCAGCCTCGTAGTACTTCTTGGCGTCGGCGAACGGCTTATTGACGTAGTTGACGACCTCGACTGGTGCCGGCCCCTTGGAGATCTTGAGGTTCACCGCGGTTCCGGGCTTCACCTTCTTGCCCGCCTCGACGGAGGCCGAAACCACCGTCCCGATCGGGGCGGTGTCGTCGAAGACCTCGCTGGGCACCCCCAGTTCGAGGTGATTGGCCTTGAGCGCCGCGGTTGCCTCGGTCACCGTCATGCCGACCATGGACGGGACGGGGTAGCGTTCCTGCCCTTTCGAGAGCACGGCGGCAACCGTCCCGCCATGCAGGACGGGTGCCCCCGCGACCGGATTGGTCCGGATCACCTGGCCGGTGGGGACGGTCTCGGAGTACTCCGAGCTGAAGCTCAGCTCCAGCCCGTGATCCTTCGCCAGGGCCTCGGCCTTGGCCTGCGTCAAGCTCACGAAGCTGGGGGTCGGGGTGAATCGCCCCTGGAAAACCCACCACGTCCCGAAGCCCAACGCCACCGCCAGCAACACCACGATCACCAGCGTCAACAAGCCGCCCTTGTGCCGCTTGGCCTGGCGCCGCTGGGCCGGCACGACGGACGGGCTCAGCGGCGGCAGCGCATCGTCGTAGTAGGGCATTCCGTCGGCGACGGGAGGGTGGCCCGGGCTGGTCGGCGTGGACGGAGTGAAGCGCAGGGTCGCGGTCCGGTTGACCTCGCCGCCAGCGACGCTCAGGGCGGGGACCTGCTCAGTGGGCTGCGCGGCAGGGTCGAGCGTGGTCTGCAGCATCAGTGCCGTCAGCGCGGGATCGTCCATCACCGCCTGGCCAAGGGCCTCGCGAGCGTGCCTGGCATGGTCGAACAGCACCCGGGCATCCCGAGGACGGGTCTCTGGGTCGCGCGCGGCGGCAGTGGTGACCAGGGTGTCGAGGTAGGGCGGAATGCCGTTGCGCGAATCGCGCCACGATGAGGTCATCAACGACGAGGGCGCGGGGATCTCGTTGTGCACGTGGCTGTAGGCGACTTGGATGGGGGTGTCTCCGGTGTGCGGCTTCTTGCCGGTGAGCATCTCGAACAGGATCACCCCGAGCGCGTAGACATCGCAGCGGGTATCGGCCTTGCCCTTGGTGACGAGTTCAGGCGCGATGTAGGAAACCGTCCCGATCAGCATTCCGGTCGCCGTGGCGGTCTGCGAGGTCACGGCGCGCGCCAAGCCGAAGTCGGCCACCTTGACCTGGCCGCGGTCCGAGATCAGGACGTTCTCCGGCTTCAGGTCGCGATGGATGATGCCGGCTTCGTGGGCGGCGGCGACGGCGCTGATGACGGGCAGCAGCAGGTCGAGGGCCCGGGTCGGGTCGATCGGGGCCTCACGGCTGATGACGTTCCGCAGGGTACTGCCCTCGACGAACTCCATGACCATGTAGGGCCGGCCTGCATCGATGCCCTGGTCGAACACCGACACCACGTTGGGGTGCGAGAGGCGGGCGGCCGCCCTGGCTTCCCGATCGAAGCGGCCGGCGAAGTCGGCGTCGTCGCCGAGGGTGTCATGCATGACCTTGACGGCCACCGTTCGCGTGAGGCGGCGATCCGACGCCAAGTAGACGGTCGCCATGCCCCCGCGCGCCAACTTGCGGAGAATCTCATAGCGACCATCAAGCACATGACCCACCAATGGGTCGCCATTGCTCTTGACAGTCACACCCTGCTCCGGACCACGGGGGAAGTAGGCCGTCCAGACCTGGGAAGAGTGTAGGAGGTTTCCCCAAGGTTCCCAGCTCGACCCGCCGGGCGGTGCGGGCCACCGGAGGCGGGTGAGCCGCGGCTAGGCTGTGCAGCGTGACCGTCCTGCTTGGTATCGCCACCCGAATCCGGCTGGCCCGCCTGCTGCTCATCACCGGCCTGTTGGACGGTGGCGACGAGCTGGCAGGCTTCGTTGGTGACGCCGTCGCAGCGGGCGTCGACATCGTGCAGCTGCGAGACCCACGGGCCAACGACGAGGCCTTGGCCGCCGGATTCCTGCGGGTCCGTAACGCGGCGCTGAAACGCAAGGCTCTGGCCGGGTTGTACGACGCCCTTGAGGTGGCCGGGCAGGTCCAAGCCGACCTGCTGCAGTTGTCGGAGCGGGGGCCGGCCGCGGCGACCGCACGCCGGCACGTGCACACCTGGGCCCAGATCGGACGGTCCTGCCACTCCCGCCGCCAGGTGGACGCAGCGCTACGTGACCCGGATGTCAACTTCCTCAGTGTCGGGCCGGTCGCCGCCACGGGGCCGCTGCCCGTCGGCGGCCTGGAGTTGGTGAGCTATGCGGCTCGGCAGGCGCCGCCGTCCGACCCGGCCAGCAAGCCGTGGTTCGCGGTCGGCGGGATCGGGCTGGACACCCTGCCCGACGTCCTGGCGGCCGGAGCGCGGCGGGTGGCCGTCTCGCGGGCCATCA
>JBAVKY010000107.1:0-3310 GCA_049688555.1 Propionicimonas sp. | reverse complement strand
GGCGTAGAAGGTGCGCTGCACCTGGACGCCGCCGAAGGAGCGGTTGTCGAGCAGGCCGCCGTACTCGCGGGCGAAGGGGACGCCCTGGGCGACGCACTGGTCGATGATGTTCGCGCTGACCTCGGCGAGGCGGTACACGTTGGTCTCACGGGCGCGGTAGTCGCCGCCCTTGACCGTGTCGTAGAACAGCCGGAACGTGGAGTCGTTGTCGTTTCGGTAGTTCTTCGCCGCGTTGATGCCACCCTGGGCGGCGATCGAGTGGGCCCGGCGAGGGCTGTCCTGGTAGCAGAAGTTCAAGACGTTGTAGCCCGCTTCGCCGAGGGAGGCGGCCGCGGCCCCACCGGCCAAGCCGGTTCCCACGATGATGACGCTCAACTTGCGACGGTTGGACGGGTTGACCAGCTTGGCCTCGAACTTGCGTTTCGACCACTTCTGTTCGATCGGACCCGCAGGCGCCTTGGTGTCATGGATCTCAGCACCGACGGAGAAGAAATCCTCGGGCCTGGTACCGGTTGGTTTCACGGTCGTAGTCATCAGCGCAACACTCCAGTCAGGACGGCCACCGGCATGATCATGAAGCCGATGTAGAGCAGGATGGCGACCACCCAGGCGCAGCCGTTGAGCACTGCCCGGGCCTTGGGGCTGGTATTGGCCCCCAGGGTCGTGAAGGCGCTCCAGACCCCGTGCCGCACGTGCATGCACACCGCGACCAGCCACAGCGCGTAGGCGAGCGTCAGCCACCAGACGCTGAACTCGGCGATCACCATCTTGTAGGGGGTCCGGTCAGCGGTTCCGCTGACCAGGGTTGCCATGACGGTGAACTGCAGCAAGTGGAAGACCAGGAAGCCGGCCAGGATGACGCCACCCCAACGCATGGTGCGCGCCGAGTAGGTCTGGGCCAACTGCTTCTTGGCCGCATATGCCAGCGGGTTGGCCGCCTTGGCGCGCGCCCACAGGGTGATCGCGGAGTACATGTGCAGCCCGATCGCCAGCAGCATGAAGCCACGGAACAGCCAGATGAACCAGCCGTGGGGAATCAGCGGGTAAAGGATGTCGCCCTTCAGCCACTCCGCGTAATAGTCGAAGGAGTGCTCCCCGAGGAACATCTTGAGGTTGCCGTACATGTGCATCAGCAGGAAGCCGATCAGCACCAACCCGGTGACGGCCATCAAGGCCTTCATCGCGACGGTGGACCGGACAGCTCTCTGATGAGGGGTAAGAGTCGTTGTCGCCACGCGCCCTACCCTAATCAGCGCTGGGGGGCTTGTCCGGCCATTTGCCCTGTTCAGCGGGGATCAATCTCACATCACGGACAGCCACTGGACTTCTGGTTCATTATCTGGGTTTAACAAACGACAGAGTGTCGAAAATCACCCGTTGAGCAGGTCCGGACGGCGTTGTCTAGTGCGTGCCAGGGACTGTTCCAGACGCCAGGCGGCGACCTGCCCGTGGTGCCCAGAGAGCAACACGGCTGGCACCTCCAGGGCGCGCCACTGGGCGGGCTTGGTGTAGACCGGGTACTCCAGCAGGCCGTCCAGCTCCGCCCCGTGGGACTCCTCGGCCAACGACTCAGGGTTGCCCAGCACGCCGGGGAGTAGCCGGACGACCGCCTCGATGATGGCCAGTGCAGCCACCTCACCCCCGTTGAGGACGTAGTCGCCGAGACTGACCTCCAGGACATCCATCCTGGTCGCGGCGTGCTCGACGACGCGTGCATCGATGCCTTCATAGCGTCCGCAGGCGAAGATGAGCCAGTCCCGCGTCGCGAGTTCGGCAGCGAGGGGTTGGGTGAAGAGCCGTCCGGACGGGGTGGGGACGACCAGCAGCGGACGCGCCTGGACGGGCACCAACTCGTCGAGGGCCTCCCCCCAGGGTTCGGGCTTCATGACCATGCCGGCCCCACCGCCGTAGGGGGTGTCGTCGACCGTGCGATGCCGGTCATGGGTCCACTGCCGGAGGTCGTGGATTGCGACGTCGACCAAGCCGGACTCGATGGCTTTGCCGACGAGGGAGAGCCGCAGCACCCCGAAGTAGTCGGGGAAGATGCTGATCAGGTCACAGCGCATCGCCGGACTCCGGATCGCTGAACAATCCTGGGATCGGCCGCACGGTGACGAAGCCTGCGCCCAGGTCGACTTCGGGCACCAGATCGGTGACGAAAGGCACCAGGCGCTCGCCATCGGGCGTCGACACGGCCAGTACGTCCTGGGCCGGCAGGTGCAATACCCGAGCGATGCTCCCCAGCACGTTGCGCTCCGGGTCCAGGACCGCGAGCCCCAGGAGTTGGCTGTCGTGGTACTCCCCCGGTTCGAGTGGCTCGTCAACCGGGTCGATGGCCACCCAGAGTTCAAGCCCGCGGAGTTGCTCGGCTGCCGACCGGTCTGCTGTCCCGGCGAAGGTCACCACCGGGACCCCAGATTGCCACCGCAGGGTCTCCACGGTGAGGATGCGACCGCTCTGGGTACGCAACTGACTCCCCGGGGCGAAACGTCGCTCCGGGGAGTCGGTGGTGGTCTGCAGGGTCACCTCGCCGCGCAGCCCGTGGGGCTTTCCCACTCGCCCGACCAGGACGCCTATGGTCTCGGCCATGGGGTGAGGCTCAGTACCTCCGGCGAGGGCGCTTGTCGACGTCGACGAAGTCGATGCGGACCTGCTCACGCCCGGCCAGCGCGCCGATCACCGTCCGCAGCGCACCAGCGGTACGACCCTGGCGGCCGATGACCTTGCCGATGTCTTCGGGATGCACTCGGACCTCGAAGGTCCGCAATCGGCCCCGGTCGGATTCCCTCACCCGCACATCGTCGGGATTGGGCACCAGCCCTCGAACCAGGTGCTCCAGCGCGTCGGAGAGCATGCTCACGCTTCGTCGGCCGCCTCAGCAGTGGCCTCGTCACCGGCGGCCTCCGCCTTCTTCTTGGACCTCGAGAACGCGGCGCTCGACGACTCGTTGTCAGCCTCGGCCAGCGCCGCGTTGAACAGCGCGACCTTGTCCCGCTTGGCCGGCTGCGGGGTTACGCCGGAGGCGGAGGTGTCGCCGGTGAAGGTCTGCCAGTCACCGGTGCGCTTGAAGAGCGCGACGACAGCCTCGGTGGGCTGGGCCCCGACCCCGAGCCAGTACTGCGCCCGCTCGGACTTGACTTCGATCACCGAGGGGTCATTCTTCGGGTGGTAGAGCCCGATCTCTTCGATCGCCCGGCCGTCCCGCTTGGTGCGGGAGTCCATGACGACGATGCGGTAGTGCGGGGAGCGGATCTTGCCGAGCCGCTTGAGCCGAATCTTGACAGCCACGTGTGTGGTTTCTCCTGTGGAA
>JBAVKY010000106.1:0-11662 GCA_049688555.1 Propionicimonas sp. | reverse complement strand
CGGGCCACTCCTGCGTGACGTCGACTAGACGGTGAGGCTCCACCTCGTGCTGACAAGTTCGGCAGGTGCGCCGGCTTGCCGCGATGGCTGCCTCAGTGAGTCACCAACTGGTGCCGTCCAGCCAGTTCATCCGCGCCCACATCCAGTCGCGCAGGTACTGGGCCTCTTTGGTCCAGGATCCCTTGATCACCTGGGCGCCACTCATCCGCTGGGTGACACTCCACTTGCCGAAGTTCAGGCCGGCAGACGTGGCGATCGCGGTTCTCGACTTGTCGAAGAACGTCATGGTGTCGGTGCGCAACTTGTGTTCCTTGTTCAAGACAGCCCACCGAGCACGCACGGCAGCGCGGAACGTGTCGTCCTGGTTGAGTCGATTGAACCAGGTGGTGGTGGACTGCTTGGCCGTCGTCGTGATGACGTTGCGCAGGTACCACCCCTTCGTGCTGGCCGTCCCTCCCGCGCGTGAGGCGGATCCCGAGGAGAGATCGAAGTCCCACAGCGGGCCGAACTGAAGCTTGCCGCCCTTGGGCTTCCACATATAGACGCTCGCCCACATGTTGCCATCGATCACCTTCATCAACTCCATGCCGATGTAATAGTCGACAGCAGAATCCTTATCGATGCAGGAGCGCCAACCCCTGCTGTCGCTCTCGTCTTTCGCGAAGTTGCTGCTGAAGAGTTTCGCGTCACAGGCCCTGACGTAGTTCTGGATGTAGGTCACCTGATCACCTGTGATGCCTTGGCGGGTGTTGGTGCCCTTCGGGTTGGAGGCGGAACTGTCGGAATCGTAGTCGTTCTCCGGGTCCTTGATGCCGAGCCAGCCGCGACCAGGAATCTGCACGTTCTTGTCGGCACCCTTGCGGAAATCCCACTCCAGGATGAAGCCGGGGGTGTCCGCGGCCGCGATCGTCCGGTTGTCCCCCTCGGGGTTGTACGGGATCCGCTTCGAATCGTAGACCGTGTCCGTAGGCTTGTTCTTGTGCAAATCCGCGTCGATGCGTTCGACCAGGATGTAGGAGCCTTGGTAAGTGCCGTTGAACCACACGTCGACGGGGCGCGACTCAGGAGTCCAGGCCAAGTTCAGCTGGGATCCGATGAAGTTGGCCACGCTATTGCGCAGCAGCGACCGGTCGTAAGCATTGGCGACCAGGGCCCACTTCTTGCTCTTGCCGAGGCCACAGAGGTTCGTCCTGCTGTCAAGCTTGACCGTGAACGACTTCTTGGCGAAGCTCCACGACCAGTTCCCGCGGCCCTTCATGGCGGCGAGCTTGCCGCTCGCGGTAGCGCACTCGGGGTAGGCCGGGTTGCTGGCCTGGACGAGGGAGAACCTGCCCTCGAAGTAGCGACTGCGGGTGTTCACCGTGGCGCCCTCGTTGGTATTGAAGTACACCTGCGGCAGCCTGGTGACCTTGGCCGACTCAGGGGCGGAAAAGACTTGGGTGTTGGAGGACACGCCGCCGCTCACGGCCCGGTAGCTGTGCTCCACCTCCAACGGATTCGAGACCGAGAAATTCGCCACACCGGTGCTGTTCTGAGTGGCTGTGCCGATGGTCTTCCAGGTGGGCGACGTCACTTCGTGGGTCATCTGCGTCTCAATGGTCCTGACCTGCAGCGACACCGACTGGCCGCTCTTCAGCGCCGCACCCTTGAAGGTGGCCCGCCACGACTTGCTTCCGGTTGACTCCAACGTACCGAGCCCGGTCGGGTCGTTCGGATCGATTTCCTTGGCCTGGGCGTAGAAGACGCTGGAACCGTCGTTGTAGAACGTGCCGGTCACCCCGTTCTTCTTGTCCGGGTCGTTGCCGACGGTGACCCAGTGCTTCGCGGTGCCGATGTCGTAGCTGAGGGTGAGCACGCCCAAGCTGCTCGATTTCACCCCAGCAGCGACCCGGGTCCACGGACCGGTAGCGGTGTCGCCCTTGTAGACCGAGAGGTAGGGCGCCGTGCCGTAGGTGACACCGTCGAAGGCTGTGGTCGGGAAGTCGACCTTGAGGCTGATGGTCTGGTTGTCCCAGTAGGGGGCGGCCGGCGTGATGGTGATCGGTGGCGGTGGCGGTGGTGCGGCCTGGGCGGTGCCCGCGGCTGCGGGGGTGATCAGGAGTCCAAGACTCACGATGCCGACCAAGGCGGCAACGAATCGGCGGTTCACGAATTCTCCTCAGTGGGCCCCGGGCCCTCGATAATCAAGTTGGTCGGGCGAAGTGATGAGGCTAACCCTGCTTTGCCCATCTTGGTGTTGCCTGCGGAAGCGGTCAAGCTTACCGGGCCATCTCCGCCCGAGTCTCCCGTGCCACGTGAGGCTGGGCTGCCCGACGCACGGTCGCGCCAGACTGCAGTGGAGCCGGCTGACGAGGAACGCTGCGGCCGCGCCCGTGCCACCAAGCCCGTTGGCATGGTCACGCGCGCGGCCGCAGCGGACATCACGGCAGTGACGCGAACTTCTTGATGGCCTCATCCATGAACGCGTAACGCTCGGAGTACCAGGTCTTCAGCCACGGGATTTCCGTCGCCCAACCCTTCGTCTTGAACCCGTAGCGGGCGCCAGAGGAACCCCAGCGGGCCTGTTCGTTCGCGGCCACCTGGGACGTGCTCGACCCTGCGGTGGCCTTGGGGTCATCCATCTGGGCGACCGCCAGGTTCACTGGATTGGACGGGACCGTGAGCGGGGTGGCGTCCGCGAAGGCAGCGTAGCTGGCATGCACCGTCGGCTGGAGCCAGCGGTCCTTGACTGCGGAGACGAACCGCCGGTCCTTCCAGATTCGGGTGAACCAGTGGATCTTCGCGGTGTCATGGGTCGAGGGCGAGGTGCCCATCGTCCACCAACCGGTCGACTTCTGGATGGTCGATGCACTCGCCGTGTGGGCACCGGCGCTCCGGTCGAAGTCCCACACCGGGCCCATGACGAACTTCTCGTCGTTGGTGGCGTAGTTCCGGATGGAGAAGAAGTTGCTGCGGTAGAAGTCCGCGTCATTGTCCTTGGTGAACTCCCGCAGCAGGATGTAGTCCACCGCGGAATCGAGGTCCAAGAAGTCTTCCCAGTCGCAGTTCTTGATCAGGCTCCACTCGGTCGCGTTGAGGGTAGCGCTGGAGAGGTTCAAACCAGCCGTCTTCAACGATCCCCAGGTGCACACGTCCAGTGAAGCTGGGTCGACCTTGCTCCAGTCCTTCTTTTTGTCCTGGCCGTACAGAATCCCCTCGAAGGTGCGGATCATCTTGGAGACCGCGGCAACCTTCGCCGTGGTCAGGCCCTTGGGATCCAACCATCCCTTCACAGGGTCCTGGATCGCCTTCGGCCCGGCAGGCACGCTCTTCCACTCATCGGGGTCCTTGAAGCTGTATTGCATGCCCGTCAAGCCCTTGAAGCCCGGCACGCCGTCCTCGGCGTAGTGCGGGTCGTTCTCGATGATCTGGCCGTACTTCTCGTCCAGGTCCATCCGGTCCCCGGCGATCTTGATCGACTCGGCCAGTTGGTAGCTGCCCATGTACTTGTTGTTGATGTACAGCTCGGTGTACCGCGAATCGGCCGTCCAGGCGAGGTTGCCCTGCTGCTCCGCGAGGTTGAAAGCGACCTTCGTGCGAACCAGGGACCTGTCGACGTAGTTGGCCAGCAGCACCCAGGTCTTGTCCTTGTTCATGCCGAACGGCGCTTGCTTGTCGAGGAACTTCAGCTTGTAGGGCTTCTTCGGCTTGAGGGCGCTGGAGTTCCCCCGCACCGCAATCGTCTCCAGCAGCAGTGGGCCGGTCACCGTGTCGCCCGAGACCAGCGTGGCCTTGCCCGGGTAGTCCTTGCCCTTGATGGTGGGGGTGCCGCCACTGTCGGTCGTCACGTAGATCACGTTCGTGCCGAGAGTCGCCGGGGACGCGGAGAAGGCCACGGAGTTCGACGCGACCGCCGGCAGTCCCTCGACGGCTGCGCCCAGCAGGCGATAGGTCTTCGATCCGGCGACGACGGTCTTGCCCTTGATGCCGCCCGTCGCGTCTTCAGCCAGTGCAGCGGGGTCCGTCGTCACCTGAATCCACGAACTGCCGCTCTTGGACTGCAGCGCGAAGCTGCGGCCCAGCAGCGGAATTTTGGCCTGGCCCGTGACCTGAAGGGTGTTGCCGGTCCGGATCACCGACAGCGTGACCACATCAGCCAGTGTGGTGACGGTGACTTCTTGCGTCGTGACCGCGACAAGGGTCGCCGTCTTCGCAGCGATGACGCGGAACCTCCGCGATGCCGTGGTGGTGGAGGCGTCGAAGCTGAAGGTGCCATCGGCGGCAGTCGTACCACGGGAGTACGTCGACCACCGCGTCGTGTATTTCTGCAGGGTCACCGCCCGCGGACCATCGCCGATGTCCCCGGTGATCGTGACCAGCTGACCCGGCAGCGGCTTGCTCTGACCCGGGTAGGCCACCGGATCCTTGATTACCGCCGTTAGCGCAGGGACATCGGCCCTGGCTGTGGGCTGGGACGCCACCGTGACCCCCGCCACCAAAGCAAAGGCCAGCAGCACCCTGAGAATTGTTAGTCGCACGTGAGATTCCCCTTAGCGCGACCGCCCTGGGCTCCCCCCGGTGAGACCCCTAACCACGAGACGGCGCAGCTCCACCATAACCGACCCAGAGCCGTGGCCCTTGACGGCGCCACTGGACGGGCGCCGCCCCGGGGTCAGCCGCAGACGCGAGCGAGGTTCTCGTCCAGCGCCGCCAGGAACTCCTCGGTGGTGAGGAAGGGCTGCCGCGGACCGACCAGCAGGGCGAGATCCTTGGTCATCTTGCCGGACTCGACCGTCTCGATGCAGACCCGCTCCAGCGTCTCGGCGAAGGCCGTCACCTCGGGGGTCTGGTCGAGCTTGCCGCGGTGCTTCAGGCCTCCCGTCCAGGCGAAGATCGAAGCGATCGGGTTGGTCGAGGTGGGCTTGCCCTGCTGGTGCAGCCGATAGTGGCGGGTGACGGTGCCGTGGGCTGCCTCCGCCTCGACCGTCTTGCCGTCCGGGGTCATCAGCACGCTGGTCATCAGGCCGAGCGAACCGAAGCCTTGGGCGACTGTGTCGGACTGGACGTCGCCGTCGTAGTTCTTGCAGGCCCAGACGTAACCGCCCTCCCACTTCATGGCTGAGGCGACCATGTCATCGATGAGACGATGCTCGTAGGTGAGCCCGTGCGCAGCGAACTCGGCCGCGAACTCGGCCTCGAACACCTCGGCGAAGATGTCCTTGAAGGCCCCGTCGTAGGCCTTCAGGATCGTGTTCTTGGTCGACAGGTAGACGGGGTAGTCGCGCATCAGGCCGTAGCTGAACGAGGCGCGGGCAAAGTCGCGGATCGAGTCGTTGAAGTTGTACATGCCCATCGCGACACCACCGTCGGGGCCGTAGTTGGCCACCACATGCTGGATCGGCTCGGAGCCGTCCGCCGGCGTGAAGGTGATGGTGAGTTGGCCGGCGCCGGGCACCTTGAAGTTGGTGGCCTTGTACTGGTCGCCGTGCGCGTGGCGTCCGATCACGATCGGCTTGGTCCAACCGGGAACCAGGCGGGGGATGTTGGAGATGATGATCGGCTCACGGAACACGACCCCGCCGAGGATGTTGCGAATCGTCCCGTTCGGGGAGACCCACATCTTCTTCAGGCCGAACTCCGCCACGCGGGCCTCGTCGGGGGTGATGGTGGCGCACTTCACGCCGACGCCGTGGGCCTTGATGGCGTTGGCGGCGTCGATGGTGATCTGATCGTCGGTGGCATCCCGGCTCTCGATGCCGAGGTCGTAGTACTCGAGGTTCACGTCGAGGTAAGGGTGGATCAGCCGCTCCTTGATGAACTGCCACATGATCCGGGTCATCTCGTCGCCATCGAGTTCGACAACCGTGCCCTGCACCTTGATCTTCGCCATCGCCCCAACCTCTCACCGCATCAGTGCTTGTTGGGCACAAGATATCGAATCGGCCGTGACCCGGCGGGCATTGGAGGCCGATGAGAAGCTAGCCTGTGCTCTCGTGATCGACTCAACCCACTGGCTGCTGACCCTCTCGTGTGAGGATCGGCCCGGCATCGTCCACGCGGTCACCGGGGCGATCGCCGAGGCCCAAGGCAACATCACCGAACTGCAGCAGTTCACCTCGACCGAGTCCACCCGGTTCTTCATGCGCGTGCAGGTGCACTCGGGCTTCGACCGGTCGATCTTCGAGCAGGCGGTGGCCCCGATCGCGAAATCCCTCGCCGCGACCTGGAACCTCGACTACGTCGGACGCCGGCGCCGCACGCTCGTGCTCGCCTCCAAGGCCGGCCATTGCCTCAACGACCTGCTGTTTCGCA
The DNA here is from genome assembly GCA_049688555.1 of Propionicimonas sp. Classification (GTDB taxonomy): domain Bacteria; phylum Actinomycetota; class Actinomycetes; order Propionibacteriales; family Propionibacteriaceae; genus Propionicimonas. The sequence goes on along the minus strand of JBAVKY010000106.1, from coordinate 5,371 downwards.
CCCGCTCCGGGTACCTGCCGATCAGCATTCCGCTCATCATCGCCAACCATCCCGACCTGGCCGACCTGGCCGCCTTCTATTCCGTCCCCTTCGAACATGTGGACGTGAACCCGCACACCAAGGCCGAGGTGGAACGGCAGATTCTCGATGTGGTGGCCGAGCACGACATCGAACTGGTCGTGTTGGCCCGCTATATGCAGATCCTCTCCCCTGAGCTGTGCCGAGCCCTCGAGGGCAGGGCGGTCAATATCCATCATTCGTTCCTGCCCGGCTTCAAGGGGGCCAACCCGTATCGACAGGCCCATGCCCGCGGGGTGAAGCTGATCGGCGCCACCGCCCACTTCGTGACCTCAGCGCTGGACGAAGGCCCGATCATCGAGCAGAACGTGCGGCGAGTCGACCACTCGATGGGGGTGGCCCAACTGGTGGCCATGGGTCAGGAACAGGAATCGCGCACCCTCACCGAGGCGGTCAAGCTGTTCGCCGAGCACCGCGTGATGCTGGACGGCAGCCGGACGGTCATCTTCAGCTGACCCAGTCCCCCGGCGCCTGACTTACTCCCTACGCGTGGGGCCGCTGCTCACCCGTTCCGGCGGACGCCCGCCAGGTCGACCAACTGCCACCCCTCAGCGGGCGACCCGTCGATCACGATGACAGCGGTGTTGTCGAGGTGATGCTCACCGATCGCTTCGAGGAATCCGCCGACCCGGCCCATCGACCAGACCCGCAGGGCGGCACCATGGCTGACCACCACCGCCACTTCGTGGCCGGCTGCGGCAACCTCGTCAATGGCCGCATCGAAGCGGGCCAGGAACTCATGCGCATTCTCCCCGCCCGGTACCCGAGCGTGGAGCTCACCGGCCCCCCAGGCGATCAGGGTCCCGATGTAGCGGGTGGCGTCCGACGACAACTCATCCTCACCGGCCGGCACCTCACGCAGCCCTGGCACGACCTGCACCTCAAGCCCACGGGACTCGGCCAACGGGCGGGCGGTTTGCTGGGTTCGCACCAGGTTCGAGGTGTACACCGCGTCGATGGTGTGATGCGAGAGCCGTTCGACCAGCGATGCTGCCTGCTCCAGGCCGCTGGGGTCGAGGTCGGCCCCTGGCTCGGCGGTGTCCAGCAGAAAGCCCACGTTGGAGGCCGTTCGACCGTGGCGAATCAGGATCAAGCGCATGCACCGAGCGTACGCCGAGGCGTCTGTGGCCCTCCAATCGGGCCGCTGCTCGCCCTCAGGCGACCACCCTGGCGGATGCTGCCGAGGTCTTCGTGAGCGGGGCATACCCCTCCTGCGTGCCGGTGACCGCGACCTTGAGCCTGAAGCCGACGTCAGCAGCCCCCGGGGTGTACAACGACGCCAACGCCCCTGCGATCAGGGTTGACCTCCCGCTCGAGCTGACTCGATACCAGGCGTAGGCGAGGTCAGCCGTGGCCGGCGTCCAGGCCCCGGCGTCCGCTGTCACGGGCACGTCGACCTTGGGTACTCCTGAGGTCAGGACGGGGGTGGGCGCCACCAACGTTCCCAGCACGACCGTCCTGGTCGCCGCTGAAGCCTTCGTCAGCCCGGCATTACGACGGTTCGTCCCGCTGACCTCCACGAAGATCGTCTGGCCGACATCCCCCTTGTCCACGACGTAGCTCGCCGACGTTCCCACCACGGTGGTTCCCCGCAGCCAGCGATGCGTCAGGGTGAGGCCCGAGGGGGCCCAGGTGCCCTTGACGGTCAGCGTCGACCCGACCGCGGCCTTGCCCACGATGGTCTGCGTGCCCGCCGTCATCGCCGTGGTCTGCACCGTGAGCGCGCCACCAGGGTTCGCACCGCCGTCAACCGACACCACGGCACCGGAACCGTCCGAGGCCTCGGCCTTGTACACCCAGCGATACACACCGTTGGGGACGAGCGGGTCGCCGCCACCGGGCGTGTCCGGAATGCCATTCCAGGCGACGCCACGGATCGAGCCGTCCGGGGCGGCCGGGGTGTCCACCGTGGCGACGACGGTGCCACTGGCGTCCGAGATCTCGATCGTGCCCGCCTTGACGGCCTTGGTGAGGTCGAGTTGCGGCCGCCAGTCCGGCCCGTCGACGTCGTAGCTGGTGGGCGCCACGATCCCGAGCACGCGCGGCGCACTGTCGGCCGCGAGGTCCGCACCGTTGTAAACCCTGAGGTCGAGGATCCGCAGTTCGTCGCCCGTGGAATACGCCAGTGACGTCCCCCCGTCAAAGCTTGGACCGGTCTCGGTGTCAGCCTCGGGCAGCGACTCTGCCCCCTTGCGGCCGGGGTCGAAGTCCTTCGACGTCTCCCAGAGCTTGTAGCTGCTGGTGGCGAAATCGTACAGCGCGACGACGCCATCGCCCATGGCCACCGGCACGGCATCGGTGGCGGTCGCCACGGGGCCCGTCCCGCCGACCTCGAACACCTCCACGACCTGGCTGATACCGGAGTGCGATCCCAGAGCGACCTTGTCACCCCACAGGAACGCCGCGTCGTAGACATAGCCGGCCGAAGGCCCTGGCAGGTTCCGCACCAGGTTGGTCGCCAGGTCGCGGATCGTCCCGCCGGTGTGGGATGCATTCCACTCCACCACTCGGCTGCCGAAGAGCGCGGCGACCCGCGTCCCGGCGCGGGCGCCCGAAGGCTGGATCACGGTCGATTTCCCGGACTCCGTGACCCAGGTGTAGGGACCACTGATGTCATGCAGCGTGGTGACCCGCTTCGCGGTGCTCACCAGTTCGTCGTTGTCGTAGAACGTCAACCCGCCCGCGGTCTGCACCACCATCCGCCCCGCCGAGGTCTGGACCGCCCGGGTATCACCCGGCAGTAGGTGCTCGCTCCCGATGTCGGCTGCGGAGACCGCGCGCCGCCAGCCTTGTTGCCGGGCGCGACCGTCCATGCCCACCAGCCGGGTGGCACTCAGGTCGAGGCTGGTCGGCGGCACCGGCCCGATGAAGTCGTCGAAAGCTTTGCTGACCGTGCCGTCGACGGCTACGTGATAGGTCGTGCCCTGCAGGCCGTCCGTGGTTCGCAGCAGGGGCGCGGTGGGGTCTCCGATGCCGGTGAAGGCGGAAGTACCCGCCGCGGCACGCACCTTCACCGACGTGCCGGTGACCGGCAGCCACAGGTAGGGGACCCCGCGGTTGGAGAATCCGATCACGTCGCCGTAGCGGCTGGCTGTGACGGCGGCGGTGGTCACCGACGAGGAGGCCGACACCATCTTCTTGCACGTGACCTTGGTGAGGCCGCCCCACGGGCGGGTGCAGTACTTCACCGTCGCGCCGCTGTGCACCACGTACTCGATCACCGGAGCTACGGGAGTACCGACCACCCCCACGTAGGGCACCCACCCCTTCACTCGGAAGGGCGCCGGGCCGAAGCTGCCGTCGACGTTGATCGGGTCGATGTCGAGATAGGACGTCCGCTTCGCATTCTGGCTTGAGGCATACCCGGTGGTCTTGAGGATCGCGTGCTGGGTCAACACCCAGTTCGGCCTCAGGTACCACTGCGAACTGGAAGGGAGGCTGAGGTCACTGTCCACACTCAGCTGCGTGTCGTCCCCCGGGACGGTGCGGCTCGTGAGCCAGTAGGGCGAGCTCCCCCAAAGGACATGGGTCGAGGTGGCAGCCAGGGGGCGTTCAGCCAAATCGCTGTGGACCAGGCTGCCCGCGGCCAGGTCGAGGGTGTAGACGGTGCGGTCGACCACCCAGACCGCGTCACCATCGGCGACGTACACCGCCGCTGTGGTCGGCTGGAGCGCGAGGCTCGATTCCCAGTCGTCCCAGGTCTGTCCACCGTCATCGGACGTGCGGACTCGACCACCGCCCAACGCGACCAGATCGTCACCGGAGGCCGCCAGCACCTCTGTGGGGCGCGGCCCATCGGCCACCTGCGTGCTGCCAACCGCTGCCGCTGGGGCAGCGGTGAGCACGACCGCGGTGGTGGCCACCAGGCAGGCGCACAGGGCGACCATCGCTCCGCGGATGCCACCGGACGCCGGGGTCCGGCTGACCTGCGGCCGTCTCGCACCGAACATGGCAACTCCCTCGTCGAACATGGCCGCGTCCCCCTCGAGACCGTTGCTCAGGGTAGCGCGGACGGATGGCGTGATGAAGCCCCGTTGCAGGCATTCACCGGTGCGACGGAGGCAGTCAGTCTGTCACCGCCAGCGCTCGGCGTGAAGCCCCCTGGGCCGACGCTGTCACGCGCGGGTGCGTGCTGCTCAACGGCGAATGATTGCGTCACGGCTGGCCCAGCCATGCACATATTCGCACCTTGGCGTTGGCGGAAGGGTCACGCCCCACCGGGCAACACTGCTAGCGTCGGAGAGGATGCCACGCCTTCGTCACACACTCATCGAGGAGAAACCATCGTGAGCAAAGCCCCCGTCAAGGTAGCTGTCACCGGCGCTGCCGGACAGATCTGCTACAGCCTGCTCTTCCGGATCGCGAGCGGTGCGCTGCTCGGCCCCGACCAGCCCGTCGAACTGCGTCTGCTGGAGATCACACCAGCCCTCAAGGCCCTCGAGGGTGTCGTCATGGAACTGGACGACTGCGCCTTCCCCCTGCTGAGCAAGGTCGAAATCGGCGACGACGCCACCAAGGTCTTCGACGGCGTCAACCTCGCGATGCTGGTGGGCGCCCGCCCGCGTACCGCAGGGATGGAACGCGGCGACCTGCTGAGCGCCAATGGCGCCATCTTCACTGCTCAGGGCAAGGCCCTGAACAGCGTGGCCGCCGACGACATCAAGGTTCTCATCACCGGTAACCCCGCCAACACCAACGCCCTGATCGCCATGAGCAATGCCCCTGACATCCCCAACGAGCGCTTCAACGCCCTCACCCGGCTCGACCACAACCGGGCGATCTCGCAGGTCGCCGTCAAGTTGGGTGTGCCCGTCACCGCCGTCAAGCACATGACGATCTGGGGCAATCACTCCGCCACCCAGTACCCCGATCTCTTCCACGCCGAGGTCAACGGCGAGAACGCCGCCGCCCTGATCAACGACGAAGCCTGGATCGACAGCTACTTCATCCCGACCGTCGCCAAGCGCGGCGCGGCGATCATCGCGGCGCGCGGTTCGTCCTCGGCAGCCTCAGCCGCCAATGCGACCGTTGAGCACATGCACGACTGGGTGCTCGGCTCGGCAGCGGGCGATTGGGTTTCGATGGCCGTCCCGTCGGACGGTTCCTACGGCGTCGCCGAAGGCATCATTTCTTCGTTCCCGTGCGTCGTGAAGGACGGCAAGTACGAGATCGTTCAAGGCCTGGAGATCGACGCCTTCTCGCAGGCGAAGATCGACGCCTCGGTCGCCGAACTGATCGACGAGCGCGACGCGGTCACGGCACTCGGCCTGATCTGACCCAGCCCACCCGCAGC
>JBAVKY010000105.1:0-11315 GCA_049688555.1 Propionicimonas sp. | reverse complement strand
GTCGAGCGCCCCGATCCGTCCATTGCGGCGCAATGCCTGGTGCACGCCCAGGCAGTCAGCTACGAGCGGGTTGGCGAGGTTCCTGTCACGATCGCCGCCAGCACCGAGGTCACCACGCACCTCGAGGTCACTCTCCGCACGTTCAAGACCGCCACCGCGGCCTCGATCGAGGGCTGCCGGACGATCGGCTAGGCTCGCGGGATGGAGAACTCCACCATCTGGCTGACCCGGGACGCGTACGACAAGCTCGTTGCGGAACTGGAATACCTTAAAGGTGATGGACGCCGCCTCGTCACGGCCAAGATCGCCCAGGCCCGCGATGAGGGCGACCTGAGCGAGAACGGCGGCTACCACGCCGCCCGCGAGGAGCAAGGACACCAGGAAGCCAGGATCCGCCAGCTCAGCGCCATCCTTCGGAAGGCGCACGTGGGCGAGGCGCCCCCCGAGCCCACAGCCGTTGGCCCTGGCACTCTCGTCACGATCTACTTCGACGGCGACCCCGACGACGACGACACCTTCCTGCTGGGCTCGCGCGAGTTGATGACGCTGGACGACGCCGTCGACCTGGAGGTCTATTCTCCGCAGTCGCCGCTGGGAGCGGCGATCCTGGGGGCCGCCCCGGGCGACACCGTCAGTTACGCGGCGCCGAATGGCAGCCCCATCATCGTGACCATCGTCGAGGTCAAGGGCTTCTGAAGTCTCAGCCCAGCTTCGCCAGCAGGTCGGCGGCCTCAGAGGGCGCCAAGGCTCCGCTGGCCACCTCGGCCAGCAGTTGGTCGCGGGTCAGCGCTCTAGTCGGCTCAGCCTCACCGCCAAGCCCCAGCTTGGTGAGCAACTGACTGAAGCGCGCCCGCGCCGTCGGGTACGAAACGCCAAGGTGTTTTTCGACCTCGCGCAGGTTGCCGCGTGAGGCGAGGAAGACGCGCAGCAGTTCGGTGTCAGCCTCGTCGAGGTCGCAGAAACTGCAATGGCCGAACTCCCCGGCCAGTTCAGTGCCACAGGAGTGGCAGCCCAGCCGGGTGGTGACCAGGTCGCCGCCGCACACCGGACACTCGACGGGTGCGCGGTAGGCGACTGCGGGTCGGGTCGTCACCGGAGGTCAGCCTTGAGCGTGGCCCACCCCATCACGACCCCGACATCCAGCCGCGCCGACCCATTGCCGAGCACGACTTCGTCGAGGGCGGTCGTCGAACCGGCCCAGCTGACCTTGCCCAATTGGGCTTCGGCCCGGACCGTGACGTTCGACCCGGGATCCAGCTCAATCGTGAGCTGCCCCGATTCCACCCGGACCCGGTTGCGTCCGGTGGTGATGGTGCCGCGGACGGTGGCCGAGCCGGCTTGCACGAGGACATCGTTCACCTCGACGACGCCGTTGAGCTCGGCGCCTCCGGCTGTCACCCGCACCTTGCCGAGGTACGGCACGTCCGTGCAGGTCAGGCTGCCCGCCGTGACCTCCACATCCACCGCGATCCGGGGGTTGATGCGCAGTAGGAGCTCTTTGCCTAGGCCGAGCGCCCTCAGTTCGTCGAGGCTGCGGGGCGGACGCAGGATACTGAAACCGTCCAGATTGGGCCCGATCTCCCCATCGCTCGAGACCTCAAGAACCGAACCGTTGCGGCGCAGCACATGCGGCCCCTCGGCTGAGGCGGTCGCCACCGACCGATCTCCGACGATCCTGACCCGGCGCCCAACGGCCCGGACCGAGATTCGATCGACCCCCCTGGAACTGCTCGGACGCCGCTGCGCGCTCGGCGGCTCCTGCTCGTGCGGACCGCTGAAGACGTCGCGGGCGTAGGGACGGAACTCTTCGGGCCCCGGTTCGGGCTCCTCAGGGAGTTCGTCGTTGGTGGGCTCGGCAGGCGTGGGGTGCTTCAGCGCGTCGATGCGTCGGGCAGCTTCGGCGGCATCGATCCGTCCGGCCGCGAGGTCCTCGAGAATGGGGCCCAGATCGGGAGAAGTCATCTCCTCATGATACCCGGGCCATGGCAGACTCGAAAGAGGGCTTTCCAATCTGGAAAGTTCAGTGCCGATTCGACTGAACTTCGCTAAAACGCTGCGGGTCCAAGCCCCGAATGAAGGCAACCGAGAAGGCCAGGGTCGGGATCACCAGCAACGCCCCCACGATCCCCGCGAGAGTGGCGCCGATCGCCAACCCGGTCAGGACCGCGAGCGGATGGAGCGAGACCGCCCGTCCGAGCAGGATCGGTTGCAGGAAGTGCCCTTCGGTCTGCACCACCAGGATGGTGATGCCGAGCATGATCACCGCCGTCACCGGGCCGCCGGTCACGAGAGCCAACAAGACCGCGATGGTTCCCGACAGCACCGCACCAACGACCGGGACGAAGGCCGTGATGAACGTGAACGCAAACAGTGCCCAAGCCATCGGTATCCGCAGGATGAGGGCTCCGATGAGCATGCCCAACGCATCGACGAAGGCGACCAACACCTGGGCCCGCATGTAAGCCACCAAGGAGACCCAACCCCGACCGGCGGCACGGTCGGTCTGCGCTCGGTAGTGCGCAGGAACCAGCCTCAGTCCGGCCAGCCAGATCCCTTTGCCGCCTGACAGGAAGAAGAAGGTCGCGATCAGCGCGATGGCCAGTCCCGCAAGGAAGTGACCCACGCCGACTCCGGCACTGGCCAACGCAGCGGCGATCTCGGCCCTGGACTCGTTCAACCAAGTGGTGAACTGAGCGTAGTACTCCTGCAGCTGGGCGGCCTCGATGTGCAGCGGGCCGGCCGCGAGCCACCCCAGCAGGTCGGTCACTGCCTGTCCGGCCTGTTCGAAGAGCTGCGGCCACTCCCGCACCACCTGGGCGCCGATCGCCGTGAACGCCGCCGCCACGACAAAGGCGGTGAGCAGCATCGCGGCCACCGTAGCCAGGACCGGTTTGAGGCCCCAGCGCCCGAACTGCTCCCGGATCGGGGTCAACAGCGCTGTCAGCAACACGGCGACAGCCAGGGGAATCGCGACGCCCGAGAACGTCTTCAACAGATACCAGCCGCCGATCACGAGGGCAGCGATCACCAGGGTGCGCCACGCCCACTCGGAGGCGGTCACCAGACCCCGTGGCACGGTGGGGGTCACTCGTCGGTTGGGTCGCGAGACAGGGAAGCTCATCGGGGTTCCTCTCGTCGGTTGCATCAATCTAGCGGCTCCTCCCGGCAGCGGCCGTTGGCTGCGATCATGCCTCCGCGCTGTCGACGGGCGGCCGGCGACGGGCCAGCCGAGAGCCGCAGCCACCCGCGGGGGCCTAGGCTGGGGCCTGTGAGCGAGCCTCGGCCCCTATCGGAACTCGTGGCCCCGGACTGGGCTCAGGCCCTCGTCCCGGTGGCCGGCCGGATCGCGGAGCTGGGTGATTTCCTGCGGGCTGAACTCGCTGCCGGGCGCAACTACCTACCGGCTGGGGACAAGGTGCTGCGCGCCTTTTCCCGTCCGCTTTCGGCGGTGCGGGTGCTCGTCGTCGGCCAGGATCCCTACCCGACTCCAGGCCATGCGGTGGGGCTGTCCTTCTCGGTGGCCCCCGAGGTCCGACCACTACCGCGCAGCCTGGTCAACATCTACAGCGAACTGCAAGCCGATCTCGGCATCCCGGCGGCCGCCTCCGGGGACCTGAGTCCCTGGTTCAACCAAGGCGTGTTACTGCTCAATCGGGTGCTGACGGTTCGCCCCGGCGCCCCTGGATCCCACCGAGGTCAGGGCTGGGAGGAGGTGACCGAATGCGCCATCGAGGCGCTCGTGCTCCGGGGTGGTCCCCTGGTGGCCATCCTGTGGGGACGCGACGCCCAGTCACTCACACCGCGGCTTCGCGGAATCCCGGTGATCGCCTCGGCGCATCCCTCACCGATGTCGGCCCACGCGGGCTTCTTCGGGTCGCGACCGTTCAGCCGCACCAACGCGGCCCTGGCCGAGCAGGGCGCAACGCCCATCGACTGGCGCCTGGAGACGCCATCCGCTGCCTGATGCGTCCCCCCGAGTCACCGGCCGCCCGGAATGTCCGCCAGGCACCAGGCGTTGAGCGGGTGTGCAGACCACCGCTCGCGCCCTGACGGGGCGCTCAACCGCCATCCTTGCCCAGCCTTGTTGGCATGCGGTCTACGGCCATCGCGTCGACGCGGTACCCGAGGGCTCATCGGTCGCGTACCTGGCGCTGGGCTGCTTCTGGGGAGCCGAGAAGCTGTTCTGGAACACCCCGGGGGTGACTTCCACCGCCGTCGGCTACGCCGGGGGCGAGACCCCGAATCCCACCTACGAAGAGACGTGCACGGGCAGGACGGGACACACCGAGACGGTCAGGGTGTGTTTCGATCCGGCCGCGGTCTCGTTCGCCGAGTTGTTGCGGGTGTTCTACGAGAACCACGACCCCACCCAGGGCATGCGCCAGGGAAACGACCGCGGCACCCAGTACCGCTCGGCGATTTTCGTCGCGGACGCCGAGCAGCTGGAGATCGCCCAGCGGGTCACAGCCGACTTCCAGCGGGCCTTCTCCGACGCGGGTTACCCGCCGATCACCACCGAGCTCGCCCCAGCCGACTCCTTCTACTTCGCTGAGAACTACCATCAGCAGTACCTCGCGAAGAACCCACACGGCTACTGCCCGATCCACGCCACCGGCGTGACCTGCTCACCCAGCTGACCTCAGGAGCGCACGATGTGCCGAAACATCCACACCCTGCACAACTTCGAACCACCTGCCACCGGCGACGAGGTCCACGCCGCCGCACTGCAGTACGTCCGTAAGATCGCCGGCTCCACCAAGCCGTCGAAATCGAACCAGGAGGCCTTCGACGAGGCGGTGGCAGCGATCGCGCACGCGACCCAACACTTGCTCGACCATCTCACCACGAGTGCACTGCCGAAGGACCGGGCAGCCGAGGCCGTCAAGGCGCGCGCCCGCTCAGCCCAGCGCTACGCCAAGGCGGGCTGATGCAGGCGTCACCCGACTTCCGGTTCCGCCCGGCCACCAGCGCCGACCGGCCGCTGCTGGCCTCGGCGCTGCTCGCGAACCTCAATGCCGTCCGACCCACGATCGAGGCAACAGAGCTTGAAACGGATCCCCGCTTCCGGCAGTACGTGGCGGGTTTCGGGGGGCCACGTGACTTTGGCGTGGTCGCCGAGACACCCAGCGGCGAGCCGCTCGGCGTTGCCTGGGCCCGGTTGACGACGCAGTCCGATCCCGCGCCCGGCTACCTGGGTGACGACATCCCTGAGGTCCTCGTCACCGTGCTGGAGGGACAACGCGGGCTCGGTATTGGGTATGAGCTGCTGCTCGAGATCGAGAAGCTCGCGATCGGACGCGGCTTCGCGCAACTTTCGCTCTGGGTCGAGGACGGCAACCGCTCGCGAAGGCTCTACGAACGACGCGGCTACCGCACCGCTGATGGCGGGATCGACCCGACCACGATGGTCAAGAAGCTCTAGCGGACGGCTCCGGCCGGCGGGGTCCCGGGGCAGGGTTGCTCGATCACTCGGCAGCGGTGGCGAGCTTCTCAAGCGCGGTTTCCCAACGCCGGCTCAGCTTGCCCGCATCGAAATAGCTGGGGATGTGCTCGTGCACGATCTCGAGCGTGGTCTCGGAATCGCCGGACGCCCGCAGGCGCACGTCGACGATGGTCTTGGGCGCCTCGTCGGCGGCGTGCCAACTGAACCTGATCTGTTCAAGCGGATGGTAGGAGCGAATCACGCCGAACGTTCCGTCCACGGCGTGCCAGCTGTCGCCCTTGTCTCCCAGTTCGCCGCCGGGCCCCAGCAGGGCTTCAGCGCCTTCGCGCGTCACCAGCAACTTCCAGACGTCTTTCAATGAGCGGGACACCAACCGGCTGACAGTCACGGTGGTGTCCACAGGGTTCTCGAGCGTATCGCTCGCCCTCTGATCCGTCATTGGCCTACCTCGATCCGAGTCGAACGTCGACCTGCAGTGGTCGATCCCGTACCGACACCATACCCATGATCCCGACTCCGGGAAGCCGTCGCAGGAGAGTTCGGCGGGACCTGGACCGAGGTTGACGCGTGTCGCTCCGGGGCGTCGGGCGCCCGTCGGGATACAAAGGAACCACGACCGGACCACGTATGAGTTGGTCCGGTCTGATGCGTCTGGAACCCTTTTCGTGAGCAACAGGTGAGACCCCCGAGACAGGCGGGACAGTATTCATCAATGGCCGCCGCCTGCATACCGCGACACGCCGAAGGACCGCAAAACAGGCCCGGAATTCTCGCTACAGCCCTTGCGCACCCCTGCCGCCAGGAGTAGAACTAAGTCACGCCGATCACGGAGGTGGATCCCGCAAGGGGGAAACGAGACAGAACCCGCAGGGGGGACGTCAGGCGAAGCCCGCAAGGGGGACGCGTCGAGGTCAGCGGTCGGACAGCAATCGAGTTCCTTTGCCAGCGGTGCGAACCGTCGGCGTCCCGCCGGGATTGGGCGGGCGGATCAGGCGGGCTGACCGAGTTCAGGTTCATCCACCCTGGACAAACCAGAAGGCCGGACCAACTCATACTTGGTCCGGCCTTCGCCTGTTCGGGCACCTCTATGGTGACGCAGGCTAGGAGTCAACGCTTGCCGTGCCCACCCAGCGGACGCTCACCACGCCTGCGGACCCGAACGGACGCGAGCGCTGCGGCGGTAGCTGGAGACACTGGGCTCGTCGTCCAACCAGAACCGCCATTCCCGGAGGTGGGCCACGGACACCCCCACGCGAGGTCCGTGCTGGATCTCTCCCACAGCGACGTCGGGCTCCCGCAAGGCCAGCCCGCCAATGCCGAGCCGCCCCCCCGAATCGGCCAGACTCCACCCCATCACGCGACCCAGGTTCCCCGGGCCACGAGCCAGCACGGCGTCCGGCACTCCCGGACGGCGAAGCCGCGCCACTTCGATCCCGTCGACCACCTCGCCGCCCCGCAACAGCACGGCCGAACCGCTGCGCTCGGGACCGCAGACCAGGTTTCCGCAGATGTGGATCCCGTACGAGCGGTAGCAGTACAGCGTTCCGGGCTCCGCGAACAGGTCTCGGGTGTGCGGTCGGGGACCACCAAACGCGTGCGCCGCAGGATCGTCCGCGCCCGCATAGGCCTCGACCTCGGTGATCCTGATGACCACAGTCCCCTGGCTCAGCAGGCAACCCAGCAGGGCAGGGCCGACCGTGAGGGCCGTGGCGCTGAGGTCAACCACGTCTTCAGTATGAGGGCCTTCGTGACCGGACAGCCACCCAAGGTACCCTCGTTCTATGGTTCTGCGCCGACAACTGCGCGCCTTGGCGGTGTGCCTGGCGCTGCTGGTGCCGTTGGCTGCCGGGTGTCAGCTCAACGTGCCGAGCCTTTCTCCGTCCGCCTCGGTCACGCCCGCCAGCCGCGACTTCACCCTGCCTGGCGCAGCTGAGCGCGAGATCGGCGACCTGATGGCGGCCGCCAACTCCAGCCAGCTGATCATGGCCCAGGTGGCCCGCGACACCGCGTCGATCAGCGTCCTGGCCGAAGGGGACAAGCCACAAACCTGGGCCTACCGGGACGGTGAGGTCAAGCAGGTGACGAGTGACCTCGCCTACGTCGACCAGGCAACGTTCGACATCGATGACTTCAATATCTCCGACGTCGGTAGCCTCTTCGCGGCAGCCGCCGAACAGTCCGAATCCGAAGAGAACCAGACCCTGCAGATCGTCGACTACTCCGGCGGCCAGGTGATGATGACCGTCACGACCAATCCGGAGTCACGCACCGTCTTCTTCAATCCCGACGGGAGCCTGCTGGAGACCCTGGACTTTCAGACCTTGGACGGCCTCACCGCAGGGTTCAAGGAGGTCGTCGGCATCAGGAGCCTTGCCTACTCGGTCGGCATCAAGACGAGCCTGGGCATCTGGGCCGACTTCCCAGCCCTGACCTCAACGACCGTCACCCGGCGGCAGCGGACGGCCAAGGTACCGGCCACCACGATCGCTCGTAGCGAGGAAACCAGCCTGCCCCTGATCAGTACTTCCCACATCGAACCGACGACGATCTGGGAGGTCGCGCAACGGACGATCCGCGAGAAGAACCAGGCCCTTGACACGGAATGGAGCGTGGAGATCGATGACCGGGAAGAGCGGGGCGCGGCACGCATGTATTTCACCGTGGGCGGCGACTCACTGGTCACCGACCTAGACGGCGACAAAGTCAGCAATTGATCTCGGCCTCGGATCGTGGCAACCGCTCCAGGACGTCGTCGGGAGCGCTCACCACTAGGTACTCAAGGTTGCGGGTCGGGCCCTGGGTACCCACCTTCACGCCTGCGGGAGAGTACACGCCGATCACCGATCCGATGTAGCGCCGGGTGTCATAGGCCAGCACCCGCACCGGATGACCGCGACCTTCACACATGGCCTTGACGTCACCCAGCGGCAGGAAGCCTTCGTTGCTGAAGGAGAGCACCACAACCCTCGCCTGCACTTCCGCGACCACCTCGGCCAGCGCCTGCCGCATCCGAAGCCGCGAGTTGAAGTCGCTCTTCGTGGCTGGCTCACGGGCGTCCTCCCGCTTGCAGGCGATCCCGTAGTGGGGAGGCGCGTCCCACCGCACCAGGGTCTCCCAGACGTGGTAGTTCGTGAAGTACCTGTGCTGGTTGTACGGGGGGTCGAGGTAGGCAAGATCGACGGGTTCGATGGTGGCGACCGCTGCTCGCGCGTCGGAGCGCAACGCCCGTCCGGTGCCCGGTACGAGGACGGGAGGACGCAGCACCAGCGGACGCAAGGCGCGCGGCGCCCAGTCCTTGAGGAAGGCCATCTGCAACCCGACGGTGGAGTCGACGGCGTCCGCCGCCTCGAGCAGCGAGGTCAACAGGATCGGACGCAGTGGGCCATCTGAGTACAGCGCCTCAATCCCGTCGCGGATCGCGTCGATCCGACGCGCGTTGTCCGGATGGAAGTATCGGGCCTGCTCGGCGAAGACCTCGGTGACGTACCCACGACGCTCAGGCAGTGCCGACAGCCGCCGCAGGGCTTCGGTGACCTCGGCCGGGTCGATGGTGGCGACGTCGGTTTCGACGTAGCACTGCGCGAGCACTTCGGAATAAGAGGCCACGTCGACCGCCGTGACATGGGCGCCGCGTCGGCAGAACTCCTGAGCGACCCGGGTGGTGCCGGTGAACAGGTCCACAGCGGTCGTGGCCCCCGTTGCCGTCAGCAGGTTGCCGATTTCGCCGACCAAACGGCGTTTCGAGCCCAGATACTTGATCACGATCCGGCCAGGGCCTGCGGCCGGATCAGCCCATCGCTCCGTCCGCGAAAGTGTCGCACTGCGACGGGTCGCCAGACGAATATCCCCTGGCCATCCAGTACTTCCGCTGCGCCGAAGAACCGTGAGTCCAGGCTTCGCGATCGACGCGGCCCGAAGATTTCTGCTGGATGCGGTCGTCACCGACCGCGATGGCCGCGTCGACGGCGCGGTTGAGATCGTCCTGCGTGATCTCAGTGATCGGTGAGTTCGGGGCGTTCGTGGCGTTCGCCATCCAGACGCCGGCATAGCAGTCGGCCTGCAGCTCCAAGCGCACCGATCCCGACGTGGGTCCGGTCGCCGTCGACGCTTGCGCCTGGGCCATCGCGCCGGTCAGGTTCGAGATGTGGTGACCGTACTCGTGGGCGATCACGTAAGCCTCAGCCGCGTCGCCGCCCTTGGCGCCGAGCTGACCTTCCAGCATCTGGTCGAAGAAGCCGGTGTCGAGGTAGATGGTCTTGTCCGTCGGGCAGTAGAACGGGCCGACCGCGGACGTTGCCGTCCCGCACGCGGTGGCGACCTGGCCGGTGAAGGTCACCGTCTTGGCCTGGGTGTAGCCGCTGAGTTGGGTTGCCCAGAAGGACTGGATCGAGTTGGTGTAGGCCACGAACCGGCAGTCGCGGTTCTGCTCGATGTCGGCGCCGGTCTGGCATTGTGCGTAAGCGTTGTCGTTCGACTCCGACGGCGCGCTGGCACCCCCGGTCAGCACACTGGGATCGAAACCGAACACGAGAGCGAGAATCATCACAAGGATCCCAGCACCGCCGCCGATCGCAATGGCTCCCCCGCGGCCGCCCCCGGAGCCCATCTGTGACGTGTCCAGCTGGGCGTCCCTGTTGTACTGCATCGATGGCTCCTTCTCGCTGGGGGCCATCATATGCGCCGAGCCTGCTTGGTTTCGTGCGTGGCCTCGGCCATCATGAATTGGTGCAGATCATTGGGGTTGAGGTCGCCGGGGGAAGACCGGTCTTCACCCGCGTCCTGCCGCACGGGGCTGACCCTCACCGCTTGGCCTGGGAGAAGGGCTTCCGAATCATCCGGCCACTCTCTGTCACCGGAAGGGCGCCCGACCTTACCCTCACCCTGCAGATCGCCCGGCACGGTCGCCGGGTGAACTACCGGGCGCTGCAACGCACCCGTTCGATGGATCCCGAGCTGGACCTCTCCGACGGCGTCCCGGCCGCCCGACAGCGACTGGCCGCCTACGCGATCGCCCTGTCACCATGCGGCATCCTCGGGACCCAATTCTCGGACAAGACGGCGGTGCCAGGCCTGTGGGGGTTGCCCGGCGGCGGCATCGATCTCGGCGAGAACCCCGCGGAAGCGGTCGTCCGCGAGGTGCAGGAGGAATCGGGTCAGGACCTCGAGATCTCCCACCTGCTCGACGTGCAGACCGATCACTGGATCGGACGATCGCCGTCGGGGTTCGTCGAAGACTTCCACGCCGTCCGCATCATCTTCGCCGGCCGGTGCCCCGACCCGTCCGAGCCGATCGTCAACGATGTGGGCGGGACAACGTCGGCCGCGGCCTGGATCCCACTCACCCGGTGGGATGCGGCGTCCTGGTCCTCTGGGGCTCGGGCCCTGCTGGAGCGCCACCTGCGGTCGCTGGTGGACGCTTGGCGTCCTGCCGTGTAGTACCCGCGTGCCTGAGTTTCGCTTCCAGGTGGAGTGGGGAACCAATTGGTCGGCGGTCTTGGCATCGGCGAGGGGCCGCCGCGGTCGTTCGAGCAACTGGTGGAGGCCTGGTCGCTCGCGGCGACAGCCCGGACGCGCCAGCCGAACTTCTGGGTCGCGGCGACAGCCCGGACGCGCTGCCGAAGTTCTGGGTCGCGGCGACAGCCCGGACGCGCTGCCGAGGGAGCTACGGCGGTGGTTTCGCGGGGCGATGACCCCGAGCAGCACTCAATCAGGTTCCGTCCCCCAGGCCAGGCCAGGCCAGCCCAGCGCAGCTCAGCTCGGCCTGGGGGCGCGCTGGGATGTCAGGCAGCTGGCGGTGCGGTTCCGGGTGGCGCGGTTCCGTCGTTGGTGGGTCTGGCTCTGGTGAAGCGGGTGTGGCGGAGGGGTTGTCGGT